>NZ_JBSFMS010000164.1:0-14076 GCF_053599675.1 Streptomyces sp. NPDC000880
GACCCCGCGCCGCCACCTGGTGGAGCTCCGCACCCCTGACGCCAGCGAGTACACGCTGGGCCAGGAGATCACTGCCGAGGTGTTCGAGTCCGGCGCCCCAGGACCACTCCCGCAGGGCGTACAGCCGTCAGGCCAGGCGCTCGCGGACCGCGTCGACCAGCGCGTCCAGGGCCACCGGCGACTGCTCCCCCGACTCCATGTCCTTGAGCTGGACGACACCTTCGGCGAGGTCACGCTCACCGGCCACGATCGCGTACCGCGCCCCCGAGCGGTTGGCGCTCTTCATCGCACCCTTGAGGCCCTTCCCGCCGTAGCTGAAGTCGGCGGCGACCCCCGCCCGGCGCAACTCGGTGACCACGCCGAACAGCACACGCCTCGCCTCCTCCCCCAGCGGCACCGCGAACACGCTTGTCGTGGCGGGGAGTTCGAGCTCGATGCCCTCCGCCTCCAGCGCCAGGACCGTGCGGTCCACGCCGAGCGCCCAGCCGACCGACGGCAGCGCCGGGCCGCCGATCATCTCGGAGAGGCCGTCGTAGCGGCCGCCGCCGCCCACCGCGGACTGCGAGCCGAGACCATCGTGGACGAACTCGAAGGTGGTACGGGTGTAGTAATCGAGGCCGCGCACCAGCTTCTCGTCGTCCTCGTACGCGACGCCCGCCGCGGTCAGCAGCTCACGCACTTCCTCGTGGTACGCCTTGCACGCGTCGCACAGGTAGTCACGCAGCATCGGCGCGCCCACCAGCTGCTTCTGGACCTCCGGGCGCTTGTCGTCGAGGACCCGCAGCGGGTTGATCTCGATCCGCCGCCGGGTGTCCTCGTCCAGTTCGAGCCCGCGCAGGAAGCCCTGCAGCGCGTCCCGGTAGACGGGGCGGCACTCCTTGTCGCCCAGGGAATTCAGCAGGATGCGAAATTGGCGCAGCCCGAGCGAGCGGTACGCCTGGTCGGCCAGGATGATCAGCTCGGCGTCGAGGGCGGGGTCCTCCGCGCCGATCGCCTCGGCGCCGACCTGTGAGAAGTGCCTGTAGCGGCCCTTCTGCGGGCGCTCGTAGCGGTAGTACGAGCCCGAGTACCAGAGCTTGGCCGGCAGATTGCCCGCCTTGTGGAGGTTTGCCTCCAGTGCCGCGCGGAGCACGGACGCGGTGCCTTCGGGGCGCAGCGCGAGCTTGTCGCCGCCCTTGGTCTCAAAGGCGTACATCTCCTTGGAGACGATGTCGGTGGACTCGCCGACGCCGCGCGAGAACAGTTCGACGTTCTCGAAGCCGGGCGTCTCGATGTAGCCGTAGCCGGAGTTCTTCAGCGGCGCGGAGATGGCATCGCGGACCGCGAGGTACTTCGCGGACGCAGGCGGGATCAGGTCGTACGTGCCCTTGGGGGCCTGAAAGGTGCTCACGGGAAACTCTCGTCACATTCCTCGTCGGGGAGCTTCGGCGCTCCCGAGGCCGGCGGGCCGGGGGGTCTGGGGGTCTCGCCCAGACGACACAGTCCGCAGGTAGGGATTGGCGGCGCGCTCGCGGCCGATGGTCGTCTGGGGGCCGTGGCCGGACAGCACCACGGTCGAGTCGTCGAGCGGCAGGCACACATGCGCCAGCGACTCGAGCATCTCGGTCATGTCGCCGCCGGGCAGGTCCGTGCGTCCGATGGAGCCGGCAAACAGCAGGTCGCCCGAGAAGAACACGGACGGCACGTCCGCGGACTCGGGCATCCGGAAGGTCACCGACCCCTTCGTGTGGCCGGGCGCATGCGCGACCGAGAAGTCGAGACCGGCGAGACGCAACTCGGCGCCGTCGGCCAGTTCCTTGACGTCGTCCGGCTCCCCCACGGTCAGCTCGCCCATCAGCGGCATCCCGATCGACCGGCCCAGCGCCTTCTCCGGGTCGCTCATCATGTACCGGTCGGCGGGATGGATCCACGCCGGTACGTCATGGGCTCCGCACACCGGGACGACGGAGGCGACGTGGTCGATGTGGCCGTGGGTGAGGACGACGGCGACGGGCTTGAGCCGATGCTTCTTGAGCGTTTCCTCGACGCCTTCGGTGGCCTGGTGGCCCGGGTCGATGATCACGCACTCCTCGCCTGCGGCAGGGGCGACCAGGTAACAGTTGGTCCCCCAGGCCCCAGCGGGGAACCCGGCAATAAGCACGATCGTCCTCTGTGTGGTCGTCGAAGAGGGAACTGCTGTATCGAATTGCAGCAGATCAGAGCCTACCGGCGCTGCTCGTCCCACAGCCAACCCGTATACGGTACGGGGCAAACCCGGCCGGTCGGCATCATGCGACGCCGGCGTACAGACTCGGACGTACAAGGAGAAGACCCGGTGGTCAGCAGCGATCAGCGGCGGCGGCAGCTCGCCAGGGAGAAGTTCGAGCGCCAGCAGCAGCGGCGGCAGCAGTCACGTAAGAGGAAGCAGCGGAATACGATCATCGCGGCCGCGCTCGCCGTGGTGCTCGCCGCGGGGGCCGCGGCCTACGCCTCGGTCGGGCTGTCAGGAGGGGACACCAAGGCCAGCGGCTCGACGGCGGGCGACAGCCAGTCCCCCAGCGCCACGCCGTCCCAGAGCGAGAGCACAGCGCCCGAGCCCGCCATGTCGATCGACAAGAAGGCGAAGTATTCGATGGCGCTCACGACGAACCTCGGCGACATCAAGATCGCGATGGACGCGGCGAAGACCCCGCACACCGTGAACTCCTTCAAGTCTCTGGCGGACAAGGGCTTCTTCAACGGCACGAAGTGCCACCGGCTGACCACGCAGGGCATCTTCGTGCTGCAGTGCGGCGACCCGAACGGCGACGGCACCGGCGGGCCCGGCTACACGATCCCCGACGAGAATCTGACCGCGCTGGGCAAGGCGGGCGCCGACGGCACCGTGACGTATCCGGCCGGGACCGTGGCGATGGCCAATACCGGTCAGCCGCACTCCGGCGGCAGCCAGTTCTTCCTCGTCTACAAGGAGACCAAGCTGCCGCCCAGCTACACGCCGTTCGGAACCATGGACGCGGCGGGCCTGAAGGTCGTCGAGGACGTGGCGAAGGCCGGCGTCTCGGGCGGGGCGCAGGACGGGGCTCCGACGAAGGCCGTCACCATTGAGAAGGCGGCCGTACCGAAGGTGTGAGCGGGGGAATTCGGCCGTGCTGAGTGCGGACAGCCGGGCGGCCGGTCGCCTAGATTGGCGTTGTGCAGCGCGGGCCTCGATTCGCGCTGTGGAAGGCGGGCGAGGCCCGTCCAGGAAACTGTGGACGATGCCCGGGGGGCGAACCCCCTCGCAGGCATCAGGTGGAGGAGGCGCTGTGAGCAGCGACCCGTGGGGCCGTGTCGATGAGACGGGCACCGTGTACGTGCGTACTACCGATGGCGAGAAGGTCGTCGGATCGTGGCAGGCCGGTTCTCCCGAGGAGGCTCTGGCCTATTTCGAGCGCAAGTACGAGGGCTTGGTGGTCGAGATCGGCCTCCTTGAGCGGCGGGTGAGGACCACCGATCTCTCGGCCAAGGACGCCCAGACCGCCATCGACCATCTGCGCCAACAGGTGGACGAGCATCACGCCGTGGGTGACCTCGAGGTGCTGGGCAAGCGCCTCGACGCGCTTGTCGCGACGGTCGAGAAGCGCCGCGCGGAGCGCAAGGTCCAGAAGGCGAAGCAGAACGACGAGGCGCGGCACTCCAAGGAGGCCCTGGTCACCGAGGCCGAGGAGCTGGCGCAGAGCGAGCAGTGGCGCGCGGCCGGTGAGCGGCTGCGGGCGCTGGTGGACACCTGGAAGGGCCTTCCCCGGCTCGACCGGAAGTCCGACGACGAGCTGTGGCACCGCTTCTCGCACGCCCGCTCGGCGTTCTCCAAGCGGCGCAAGGCGCACTTCGCCTCGCTGGACGCGCAGCGCGAGGAGGCCCGTAAGGCCAAGGAGAAGCTGGTTGCCGAGGCCGAGTCGCTCTCCGGCTCCACCGACTGGGGCACGACGGCCGCCCGCTACCGCGATCTGATGGCGGAGTGGAAGGCCGCGGGCCGTGCCCAGCGCGAGGCCGAGGACGATCTGTGGAACCGTTTCCGCGGTGCGCAGGACGTCTTCTTCGCCGCGCGCAGTGGCGTTTTCGCGGAGCGCGACGCCGAACAGGGCGAGAACCTCAAGCTCAAGGAGGAGCTCGCCGCCGAGGCCGAGAAGCTGGTGCCGGTGACGGATCTCAAGGCAGCACGTGCCGCCTTCCGTTCGATCAACGAGCGCTGGGAGGCCATCGGCCATGTGCCGCGGGACGCCCGTCCCAAGGTCGAGGGCCGGGTGCATGCGGTGGAGCGGGCGCTGCAGGAGTCCGAGGAGAACGAGTGGCGCCGGACGAACCCGGAGGCGCGTGCGCGAGCCGAGGGTCTGACGGGCCAGCTTCAGGCGGCCGTGGACAAGCTGCGCGGGCAGATCGACGCGGCGCGCGCGGCGGGCAACAACGCCAAGGCGGACAAGCTCGCCAAGGAGCTCGAGGGCCGGCAGGCGCTGCTCGATCAGGCGCTGAAGGGCCTTGAGGAGTTCGGCGGCTGACAGCCACGTGAAAGGGCTCCCTGTACGTCGCGTACAGGGAGCCCTTTCGTACGTCCGCTACGGGCGGCGCGCCGAGGTCACCCGGTACACGTCGTAGACGCCCTCCACGCCCCGTACCGCCTTCAGTACGTGCCCGAGGTGTTTCGGGTCACCCATCTCGAAGGTGAAGCGTGAGGTGGCCACCCGGTCGCGGGACGTCTGGACGGCCGCCGAGAGGATGTTGACGTGCTGGTCGGACAGCACGCGCGTGACGTCCGAGAGGAGCCTGGACCGGTCGAGCGCCTCGACCTGGATGGCGACCAGGAAGACCGAGGACTGGGTCGGCGCCCACTCGACGTCGAGGATGCGCTCCGGCTGCTGCGAGAGCGAGTCGACGTTCACGCAGTCCGCGCGGTGAACCGATACGCCGCTGCCGCGCGTAACAAAGCCGATGATGGGGTCTCCGGGCACGGGCGTACAACATCGGGCGAGCTTGACCCAGACGTCCTCGACGCCCTTGACGACCACGCCGGGGTCGGCGTTGGCTCGCCGCTTGCGGCCGCGCGCGGGCGGTGCGCTCTCGGCGATGTCCTCGTTGGCCGCCTCCTCGCCGCCGAAGGCCTGCACCAGCTTCTGGACGACACCTTGCGCGGCCACATGGCCCTCGCCGATCGCCGCGTACAGGGACGAGATGTCGGGGTAGCGCATCTCGTGCGCGAGCGTGACAAGCGAGTCGCCGGTCAGGATGCGCTGGATCGGCAGGTTCTGTTTGCGCATCGCCCGCGCGATGGCGTCCTTGCCCTGCTCGATCGCCTCGTCGCGGCGCTCCTTGGAGAACCAGGCGCGGATCTTGTTGCGTGCCCGGGGCGACTTGACGAAGCCCAGCCAGTCGCGCGAGGGGCCCGCGCCCTCGGCCTTGGAGGTGAAAACCTCCACCAGGTCGCCGTTGTCGAGGGTCGATTCGAGCGGTACGAGCCGCCCGTTGACCCGCGCCCCTATGGTCCGGTGGCCGACTTCCGTATGGACGGCGTACGCGAAGTCGACCGGCGTCGCGCCTGCCGGAAGCGCTATGACGTCGCCCTTCGGCGTGAAGACGAAGACCTCGTTGCGGGAGAGGTCGAAGCGCAGGGACTCCAGGAACTCGCTGGGGTCCTCGGTCTCCTTCTGCCAGTCCAGCAGCTGGCGCAGCCACGCCATGTCATTGACGGCATCGTCCTTGCCGGCCCGTTTCGGCACGTCCGTACGCACCTTGGAGGCGCCGGCAGAGGGCTCCTGCTTGTACTTCCAGTGCGCTGCGATGCCGTACTCGGCGCGGCGGTGCATGTCGAAGGTGCGGATCTGCAGCTCGACGGGCTTGCCGTTGGGGCCGATCACCGTGGTGTGCAGGGACTGGTACATGTTGAACTTGGGCATCGCGATGTAGTCCTTGAACCGGCCGGGGACCGGATTCCATCGCGCATGGACGGTGCCGAGCGCCGCGTAGCAGTCGCGGACGGTGTCGACGAGGACGCGGATGCCCACCAGGTCGTAGATCTCCGCGAAGTCGCGGCCGCGGACGATCATCTTCTGGTAGACGCTGTAATAGTGCTTGGGCCGTCCGGTGACGGTGGCCTTGATACGGGCGGCGCGCAGATCGGACTGGACCTCGTCGGTCACTATGGCCAGATACTCGTCGCGCTTGGGCGCGCGCTCGGCGACGAGCCGCACGATCTCGTCGTACATCTTGGGGTACAGGATCGCGAAGGCGAGGTCCTCCAGCTCCCACTTGATGGTGTTCATGCCCAGCCGGTGGGCCAGCGGCGCGTAGATCTCAAGGGTCTCGCGGGCCTTCTTCTCCTGCTTCTCCCGCTTGAGATAGCGCATGGTGCGCATGTTGTGCAGCCGGTCGGCCAGCTTGATGACCAGGACGCGCGGGTCCTTGGCCATGGCGACGACCATCTTGCGTACGGTCTCGGCCTGGGCGGCCTCGCCGAACTTGACCTTGTCCAGCTTGGTGACGCCGTCCACGAGGAGGGCGACCTGGTCGCCGAAGTCGCGGCGCAGGGTGTCCAGGCCGTACTCGGTGTCCTCGACAGTGTCGTGCAGCAGCCCGGCCATCAGGGTCGCCGGGTCCATGCCGAGCTCGGCGAGGATGGTGGTGACGGCGAGCGGGTGCGTGATGTACGGGTCGCCGCTCTTGCGCTTCTGGCCGCGGTGCCAGCGTTCGGCGACCTGGTAGGCGCGCTCGATCTGGCGGAGCGTGGAGGTCTCGATCTTGGGGTCGTTGCTGCGCACTATCCGCAGCAGCGGTTCCAGGACGGGGTTGTACGGCGACGAGCGCTGGACGCCGAGGCGGGCGAGGCGGGCGCGCACGCGGTTCGACGAGCCGCCGGACCGGGGTAGAGCCGCAGGCGTGGGCCGGGGGGCAGGCGTGGAAGAGGGAGTCGGAGCGGAGACGGGGGCCGCACCATTCGCACTCCCCGTGGCGGCACCTCCCAGCGGTGGCTGGGGGACTTCGGCCGGGGGGACCCCCATCTCGCTACGCTCGGGCGCTGCCGGCTTCGGGTTCTCGGCCGGCTTCTTCTCGGGCGTGACAGGGGCTGCCGCGGCCTCTTCGGCCATCTGGTCGGGCTGCGCGGCGGCGCGGTGGGCCTCGTCTGGCAAGAGCGCTCCTCGTGCGGTTCCGGGTCCCCAGGTCAGGCCCGGAGAAGCCATGGTATCGACCTCGGGGTCCCGGTGCTCATGAGGCGATGGGCCCGGACATGACAGGCAAGACACACCGAGCCTCTTCGGGCACCCTCTCGTCACTGCGCGCCACCCTCTGATCGCAGCCGGGTGGGGGCGCCGTGTGATCGTAGGCCACACACAACAAAGGGCGCCCCGGGAAGATTCCCGGGGCGCCCTTCGGTACAAACTCGCTCGGCGTCAGAGCGTGATCAGAGCCTCCAGCGGTGCCCCGCGCAGCGCCGGCTGCAGGCGCGCCCGGCCGCCGAGGAAGCCAAGCTCCATCAGGACCGAGACACCCGCGACATCGGCTCCGGCGCGCCGTATCAGCTCCAGCGACGCCTCGGCGGTGCCTCCGGTGGCAAGCACATCGTCGATGACCATGACGCGGTCGCCCGCCCGCAGGTCCTCGGCGTGTACCTCGATCTCGGCCTGGGCGTACTCCAGCTCGTACGCCTGCGAAAGCGTCGCTCCGGGGAGCTTGCCCGCCTTGCGTACGGGAATGAAGCCGAGCCCGGCGCGGACGGCGACCGGCGCGCCCAGGATGAAGCCGCGGGCCTCCAGACCGACGATCTTCGTAGCCTCGTGGCGCGCGCACAGCCCTGCGAGTACGTCGGTGAGAGCCGCGAAGGCCTCCGGGTCCGCGAGCAGAGGCGTGATGTCCTTGAACGTCACCCCCGGCTTCGGATAGTCGGCGACGTCCCGGATTCGGCTGAGCAGCAGCTCCTGCGTGCCGACCGTCATCGCCGCCTGCCCGAGGGACGGCCGCGGCCGCGGCCGCGCGGGCCCACGACGGCGCCGGCCGTCGCGGCGTCGTCCGGCACCACGTCATGGGGCTCCCCGGAGTCGTCCGCCGACTCGCCCTTCGCGGCGGCCGCCGCGCGCTTGGCGAGCACCCGCTTCTTCAGGGCCTTCATCTGCGGCTCGCGTTCCTTGAGGTCGGCGACGAGCGGCGTGGCGATGAAGATCGAGGAGTACGCACCGGCCGCCAGACCGACGAACAGCGACAGCGAGATGTCGTTGAGCATGCCCGCGCCGAGGACACCGCCACCGATGAAGAGCAGGCCGGCCACCGGCAGCAGTGCGACGATGGTGGTGTTGATGGAACGGACCAGCGTGCCGTTGAGGCTGCGGTTGGCGATCTCGCTGTAGGTGTAGCGGGTCTGCTTGGTGATGTCCTTCGAGCCCTCCTTGAGACCGTCGAAGACGACGACGGTGTCGTAGAGGGAGTAACCGAGGATGGTCAGCAGACCGATCACGGTTCCCGGTGTTACCTCGAAGCCGACGAGTGCGTACACACCGACGGTGATGGTGAGGTCGTGGATCAGCGCGATGAGGGCTGCCAGAGCCATACGCCACTCGAAGGCGACCGCGAGATAGAGCACCACCAGGATCATGAAGACCCCGAGGCCGGTCCAGGCCTTGTTGGCGATCTGCTCACCCCAACTGGGGCCGACGATATCGGCGTTGATCTTCTCCGCCGGGATCTTCAGGTCCCTGGAGAGAGACTCGTTGACCTTGTTGGCGTGTGCCTGGTCGAGCTCGCTGACCTGGATCCGCAGCCCGCCGTTGCCGAGCTTCTGGACGATCGCCGGATGGCCGGAGGCCTCTTGGGCGAACGTCTGGGCCTGGGACACGGAGACGCTCGTGCTCGGGGTGGTGAAGACGGCGCCGCCCTTGAACTCGATGCCCATGTTCAGGCCCCGCACCGCAAGGCCGACGATGGCCATGATGGTGATCAGGATCGAGATCCCGTACCAGATCTTCCGCTTGGCGACGAAGTCATAGCCGACCTCGCCGCGGTAGAGCCGGGCGCCGAGAGTGCCGAGTCGCGACATCTCACGCCTCCTTCGGGTCGGTGGGGGCGGAGACGCGGCGGGAGCGGCGCAGCGGGGGCTTGGCGCCGAGCCGCTTCGGGTCCAGTCCGGACCACGGGTGGCCGTTCGCGAAGAACTTCCTGCGGGCGAGAAGCGTCATCACCGGCTTGGTGAAGAGGAACACCACGACCACGTCGAGCAGGGTGGTCAGACCCAGCGTGAACGCGAAGCCCTGGACCTTGCCGACGGTGACGACGAACAGCACCGCGGCGGCGAGGAACGACACGAAGTCGGAGACCAGGATGGTGCGCCGGGCGCGCGGCCAGGCACGCTCGACGGCGGGCCGCAGCGTACGGCCCTCGCGGATCTCGTCCCGGATGCGTTCGAAGTACACGATGAACGAGTCGGCCGTGATGCCGATCGCGACGATCGCACCACAGACCGCCGGCAGGTTCAGCGCGAAGCCGATGGCCGGGCCGAGCAGCGCCATGATCGTGTACGTCAGGACCGCGGAGACCATGAGGCTGAGGATCGCGATCAGGGCCAGGCCGCGGTAGTACGCCACCAGGTAGATGATGACCAGCGCGAGGCCGATCGCACCGGCGATCAGACCCGCCTTGAGCTGCTCGCCGCCGAGCGCGGCGGTGACGGTCGTGACGCTCTGCTCCTGGAAGGAGAGCGGGAGCGCGCCGTACGACAGGATGTTGCCCAGGTCCTGCGCGGACTCCTGGGTGAAGCTTCCGGAGATCTCGGCGCTGGCGCTCAGCGTCTGGTTCACCGACGGCGCGGACACAACTTCACCGTCCAGGACGATGGCGAACCGGTTCATCGGGTCCTGCTGCTGCGAGAGCTCGCTGGTGATCTTCTGGAACTTCTTCGAACCGCTGTTGGTGAAGTCCATCGTGACGATCCACATGCCACGCTGCTGGTCGAGTTGGCCCTTGGCGTCGGCGACGTCCTTGCCGTCGACCGCGGCCGGGCCGAGGATGTACTTCTCCCACTGGCCGCCGTTCTGGCCGCAGGCGACGGTCATGTCGCTGGGCTTGACGTTGTCGCCGAGCTTGCTCCGGGCCGTCTTGTCCGTGCAGTCGAGTTCCGTGAACTGCTTCTGCAGGGCGGCGGTGGCCGCGTCGACGCTGGGGGTCGGGGCCGGCGCCGCCGGGGACCCGGAGGGCGTCGGCTTGGCCGACTCGGAGGCGGTCGGCGTGGGCGTCGGCGCCTTCAGGGCGTCGGTCACCGCGCGGCCCTGCGTCGTCGCAGTCGGCGAAGGGGTGGCGGACGGCGGGTTGGCCGCCTGCTTGCCGTCCGTGGCCTTGCCCGACGCCGAGGGGCTCGGGGAGGGCTGCGGGGCCGCGGGGCCGCCGGGAGCGGAGGTCAGCACCGGCCGGAAGAAGAGCTGGGCGGTGGTGCCGACCTGCTCACGGGCCTGCTGGGAATTCGTCCCCTTGGGGATGTTGACGATGATGTTGCGTTCGCCCTGAGTCTGCACCTCGGCCTCGGAGACGCCCAGACCATTGACACGGCGCTCGATGATGCCGACCGCGGTGTTCATATTGGTCTCGTTGATGGCGTTCTGCTGGCCGGGCTGGTTCTTCGCCTCGAGCGTGATGGTCGTACCGCCCGCCAGGTCGATGCCCAGACGCGGCGTGAGCTGACCCGCCCAGAACATCCCGCCCGTGAGCGCGACCATGGCGATCAGAATCAGTACCAGGGCGCGCCCCGGCCTGCTCTGAGCCCCCGCGGGCCTTCGGCCCTTATTCGGTGCTGCCACCTTCTCGTTTCTCCCTGTCCAACCGCCCCGCGCCGGGTGTGCGCCGAAGCGGCCACGAAGTGTTGTGGGGACCTGCCCCCCGCAGAAATCAACACGACCGGGGGACCGCCGGGCGCCGGTGGGCGCCCCCGCGGTCCCCTCGCATGGCTACTTCGCGTCGGTCTCGCCGTCGGCCTTGCCGTCCTTGGGCTCGACGTCGTCCTTGGGCTCGGCGTCCTTCGACTCGGCGACGTCCTGCGGCTCTACGTCGGCCTTCGGCTCGGCGTCGTCGGCCGCGGGGGACTCGGGCTTCTTGCCGAGGTCGATCTTGGCGTCGTCCGAGGAGTCGGTGTCGGCCGCCTCGGTCAGCGAGGAAGCGTCGTCCGGCACGACGGGGCCGTCAACCTTGAGGTGGCCGTCGCCGTGCACGATGCGGTTGTACTCCTCGTCGTCGAGGACCGCACCGATGGAGTTCTTGGCGTAGACGGCGTGGACGCCGGGGGCCACCTCAAGGAGGACGGTGTCGTCGTGAAGCTCCTTGACGGTGGCGTACATCCCCCCGATCGTCCGGACGCCGGTGCCGGGCTGCATCTGGTTACGCATCTGGGCGGCCTGCTGCTGCTTCTTCTTGGCCGACCGCGTCATCAGGAACATGGCCCCGATGAGCACGATGAAGGGGAGGAGGGTCACGAGACTCACGGGACGGAACTTCCTTCGCACGACCGCACTGACGAGGCGGCCTTATCTACGGGGGTGGGTACGCCGACCGATTGGGGCGGCATCGGCGGAGTCTAAGCGAGTCCGCATCATTGGAACAACGCCCAGCATCCCACCGTGGTTCCTGGCCCCGCGACACTCCGCGCCGTCACGTCCCGAACAGCCCCTGTTGTCCGCTTGCGCCGGGGGCCTGCTGCGGTGGTACGAGTCCGAGGTGGGCCCAGGCGGCAGGGGTGGCAACCCGGCCGCGCGGGGTCCTGGCCAGCAGCCCCTCCCGTACCAGGAAGGGCTCGGCCACCTCCTCGACTGTCTCGCGCTCCTCCCCGACGGCCACCGCGAGCGTGGACAGACCCACCGGACCGCCGCCGAACAGCCCCAGCAGCGCCTGGAGCACGGCACGGTCGAGGCGGTCGAGTCCGCGGGCGTCGACCTCGTACACCTTCAGGGCGGCGGCGGCCACCTCGCGGGTGATCAGGCCGTCCAGCTTGACCTGGGCATAGTCGCGGACGCGGCGCAGCAGACGGTTGGCGATACGGGGCGTGCCGCGGGAGCGGCCGGCGATCTCCGCGGCGCCGTCGGCCTCTATGTCGACGTCGAGGAGCTGGGCGGAGCGGTGGATGACGCGCTCCAGCTCGGCGGGGTCGTAGAACTCCATGTGCGCGGTGAAGCCGAAGCGGTCACGCAGCGGGGGCGGCAGCAGCCCGGCCCGGGTGGTGGCGCCGACCAGGGTGAATGGAGGAAGTTCGAGCGGGATGGCGGTGGCCCCCGGGCCCTTGCCGACGATCACGTCGACCCGGAAGTCCTCCATGGCCATGTAGAGCATCTCCTCGGCGGGCCGGGACATCCGGTGGATCTCGTCGAGAAAGAGCACCTCGCCCTCCTGGAGGGAGGAGAGGATCGCGGCCAGGTCGCCGGCGTGCTGGATGGCGGGGCCCGAGGTGATGCGGATCGGGGCGTTCATCTCCGCCGCGATGATCATGGAGAGGGTGGTCTTGCCGAGGCCGGGGGCGCCGGAGAGCAGGACGTGGTCGGCGGTGGCGCCCCGCGCGAGGGCCGCTTTCAGGACAAGATCCAGCTGCTCGCGGACCCGCTCCTGGCCGACGAACTCGTGCAGCGACTTCGGCCGCAGCGCCGCCTCGACGGCCTGGTCCTCGCCGTCGGCTGACCCGCCGACGAGCCTCTCGGCGGCAATGTCGTCGGTCGGCGGTGCGGTGTCGTCCCAGTTCACAGTCGATTGCCTCGCGAGTTCGGCGGTCAGAGGGGTCGGCAGGGTCAGCGGGTGCGGTTCAAGGTCTGGAGAGCGGCCTTGAGGAGCTGCCCCACATGCGGTGTGCTCTCGGCAGCCTCGGCCTGCGGCGCGACCGCGGTGACCGCCTCGTCGGCCTCACGGGTGGCGTAGCCGAGGCCGATCAGCGCGGCGTGCAGCTGGTCGCGCCATGCCATCGGGGCTGCGGCCGCGGCGGAGCCCTGCCTGCCGATGTGCGCGCCGACCGGTTCGCCGAGCCGGTCCTTCAGCTCGAGCAGCAGCTTCTGCGCGCCCTTCTTGCCGATGCCCGGGACCGCCGTCAGCGCCTTCTCGTCGCCGGTCGCGACGGCGACGCGCAGGGCGTCCGGGGTGTGTACGGCGAGCATGGCCTGGGCCAGCCGGGGCCCGACGCCGCTCGCGGTCTGCAGCAGCTCGAAGATCTGACGCTCGTCGTCGTCCACGAAGCCGTAGAGCGTGAGCGAGTCCTCCCGTACAACCAGGGAGGTGGCGAGCTTGGCCACCGCGCCGATACGGAGCTCGGAGAGGGTGTTCGGCGTGCACTGGACGGCCATGCCGACGCCGCCGACCTCGATGACCGCGGTGGTGGGGGCGAGGGCGGCGACCGGGCCGCTCACGAAGGCGATCATGCGGTACGGCCTTTCGATGCGTGCAGGGCGACGGCTTGCTGGAGGCGGTTGTGCGCGGGGGCACGCCAGATGTGACAGATGGCGAGGGCGAGGGCGTCCGCCGCGTCGGCCGGCCTGGGCGGGGCATCGAGCCTCAGCAGCCGGGTCACCATCGCCCCGACCTGCGCCTTGTCGGCCCGGCCACTGCCGGTGACGGCTGCCTTCACCTCGCTCGGGGTGTGCAGCGCGACGGGGATGCCTCGGCGGGAGGCGCAGAGCATGGCGACCGCGCTGGCCTGGGCGGTGCCCATGACCGTACGCACATTGTGCTGGCTGAACACCCGCTCCACCACGACGAATTCGGGCCGGTGCTCGTCCAGCCACTGCTCCATGCCCTGCTCGATCGCGACCAGGCGGCTGCCGAGATCCGCGTCCGCGGGCGTACGCACGACACCAACGCCGAGCATCGTCAGGGGGCGGCCCGCGACGCCTTCGACGACACCGACGCCGCACCGGGTCAGCCCAGGATCCACGCCCAGTACCCGCATCGTGCGCCCCCTCCCCCTTTTGCGGCTAACCCTCCCCCTAGCCCTAGCGGGCTGGGAGGTGCCCCCAGCCGCTCTCGCGGAGGTGGCTGCTCGCCGTCGTGGTTTCTCAATTGATGGTTTCGGCCCTCAGGCTAACCGGCGCATGTGACAACGACGGCGGGCCGACGGGACGTGTC
>NZ_JBSFMS010000165.1:0-13972 GCF_053599675.1 Streptomyces sp. NPDC000880
GCCTCGCCGTGCGCGCGGACCCCGCCCGCGGCGGCCGGATAGGCAGGGATGCGGTAGTCGTGCGGGGCGGCTGCGGGGGCCGGGGCCCCATAGCGCGCGGCGGCGGAAACGGGGGACGCGGTCTGCTCCGGGGTGCGGCTGGGGGCGGCTGCGGGCCGCGTGGCAGCTTTCGCCGCCTTGTGGCCGGTGCCAGGGCCCGGGCCGTCGGTCGCCGGGGCCGTAGGGGTGCTCGTCGCCGCTGCCGGGGCCGTGACGGTGCTCGCGGTGCCCGTACCCGTGGCCGCTGCCTGGGCCTTACCCGTACGCGTGCTCGTGGCCGCTGCCAGCGCCTCCGCCAGGCCGCCGATTTCCACGTGGACCACCGCCACCGGCTTTGCCGGAGACGTCGCCGCCGCGTCGCGCAGGGCCGCCGCCAGGACTTCGCCGTCACCCGATTCCGTGACGCCGTTCTCGCCCACCCACGGGATCGCCGTCACCACGACGGCGTCACACGCATCGCCGTTCAGCGCTTCGGCGAGCGCCGCCCGGAAGTCCGCCGGGGTGGCCGTCGTGGTGAGGTCGCGCGGCGGCAGCGGGCGCAGGCCCTCCGCGAGGCAGGCGTCGTAGGTGAGGAGGCCGAGGGACTCGGAGTTGCCGAGGATCGCCACCCGTGGCCCGGTCGGCAGCGGCTGGCCCGCCAGCAGCAGGCCCGCGTCGACGAGTTCGGTGACCGTGTCGACGCGGATCACGCCCGCCTGGCGCAGCAGCGCCCCGACCGTGGCGTCCGGGATCCGGGTCACCGGCACCGCGTGCCCGGGCGGCTCGCTGCCGCTGTGGCGGGCGCCCTTGACCACGACGACGGGCTTCACCGCGGCCGTACGCCGCGCGAGGCGGGTGAACTTGCGCGGGTTGCCGATCGATTCGAGGTACAGCAGGACGACATCGGTGTCCGGGTCCTCGTACCAGTACTGCAGAAAGTCATTGCCGGACACGTCCGCGCGGTTGCCCGACGAGATGAAGGAGGACAGGCCCGCGCCACGCCGGTGCAGGCCCGCCAGCAGGGCGATGCCGATCGCGCCGGACTGGGTGAACAGGCCGATGCGGCCGGGCGCCGGGGCCTCGGGCGCGAGGGAGGCATTGAGGCGGACGGCGTCCGACGTACTGATGATGCCGAAGGAGTTCGGGCCGATGATGCGCATGCCGTACGAGCGGGCCTGCCGCACCAGTTCGCGCTGCCGCTCCCGCCCGGGCGCGCCGCTCTCGGCGTATCCGGCGGTGAGGACGACCAGACCCTGGACGCCGTGCTCTCCGCAGTCGGCGACCGCTTCCGGCACCCGTTCGGCGGGAACGGCGACGACCGCGAGGTCGACCGGCTCCCCGATCTCACCGACGGAGCGGAAGGCGGGAACGCCGTCCACCTCCCGCTGCCCGTCGGGAAAGGCGCGGTTCACCGCGTACGTACGACCGGTGTACCCGGCGTCGAGGAGGTTGCGCAGCACGGTGCGGCCCACACCGCCCGGCGCGCGGCCGGTGCCGATGACGGCGACCGACCCGGGCGCGAGGAGGCGCTGCACGGAGCGGGCCTCCGCCCGCTGCTCGCGGCCGCGCTGCACGGCGAGGGACTCGGCGGTCGGCTCCAGGTCGAGGGTCAGATGGACGGAGCCGTCCTCGAAGCTGCGCTTCTGGGTGTAGCCGGCGTCCCGGAACACCTTGATCATCTTGTTGTTGGCCGGCAGCACCTCGGCGGCGAAGCGCCGGATCCCGCGCTCGCGGGCGACCTCGGCGATGTGCTCGAGCAGCGCGGACGCGACCCCGCGCCCCTGGTGGGCGTCCTGCACGAGGAAGGCGACCTCGGCCTCGTCGGCGGGGGCACTCGCGGGGCGGCCTTGCGAGTTGATCCGGTCGTAGCGGACAGTCGCGATGAACTCGCCACCGACCGTGACCGCGAGACCCACTCGGTCCACATAGTCGTGGTGGGTGAAGCGGTGGACGTCCTTGGCGGAGAGCCGTGGGTAGGGCGCGAAGAAGCGGTAGTACTTCGACTCGTCCGAGACCTGTTCGTAGAAGCTGACCAGGCGCTCGGCATCCTCGGTGGTGATGGGCCTGATGCGCGCGGTGCCGCCGTCGCGCAGCACCACGTCTGCTTCCCAGTGATCGGGGTAGGCGTGGTCCGGCTCGGTCTGCATGCCAGAAAGCGTAAGGCTCACCCACCGGTAGCGGCGGCCATTGGCCGCGGGCAGTCTGGGGAGGTCCGATCGGCGGCCGCTCCCGGCCGAACGCCGGTGCGAGCACGCAGCAACGCATGAGAGACTGGTCTAGACAACCGCTAAGACTTGAAGGGCAACACCATGGCTGAGCGTCGCGTCAATGTCGGCTGGGCCGAGGGCCTTCACGCCCGCCCCGCTTCCATCTTCGTCCGTGCCGCCACGGCCGCCGGCGTCCCGGTGACGATCGCCAAGGCCGACGGCAATCCGGTCAATGCCGCCTCCATGCTCGCGGTGCTCGGCCTGGGCGCTCAGGGCGGCGAGGAGATCGTGCTCGCTTCCGAGGCGGACGGCGCCGACGCCGCCCTGGACCGTCTGGCCAAGCTGGTCGCCGAGGGGCTCGAAGAGCTTCCCGAGACCGTCTGAAACCCGACAGTCGAATTGCTGGACGGCGGAGCCTCGACATCCCGAATTCGGGAGACCGCGGCTCCGCTTTTTTACGGCCGGCCCATGAATTCGGGCAGCATAAAATCAGCCCCACAAATATCTTCTCTTTGTATACGGTGCGGCTGTTAATTGCGGGCGCTCGCGGTGTTTACAGCAGGTTGCGAAGTCCTCACCCGCTCGAGACGGCGCAGCCGGTGCGCGGCCGTGGCCCGCTCGGCGTGCAGGGCGGTCAGCGCCCGCGCCCGTTCCACATCGCCGCGCGCCACCGCGTCCACGATCGCGCCGTGCTCGCCCCAGGACTCGATGGGTTTGGCGGGCTGGTCGACGGCGTACATCCAGGTGATCTTGTGCCGCAACTGGGTGAGCAGGGCGGTCAGGCCGGGACTGCCGGAGGCCTGGGCGAGCGTCTCGTGGAACCAGCTGCCCAGCGAGCGCAGATCCTCGCCCTGGCCGCGGCGGGCCCGCTCCTGGCCCAGCCTTACGAGACCGCGCAGGACTTTGAGGTGCGCCTCCGTACGGCGCTGGGCGGCCCGGGCCGCGCCCAGCGGCTCCAGCAGCATCCGGACCTCCAGCAGGTCGGCCGCCTCCTGCTCGGTGGGCTCGGCGACGCAGGCGCCGGCGTGGCGGCGGGTGGTGACGAAGCCCTCGGACTCCAGCGTGCGCAGGGCCTCGCGCACGGGGACCCGGGAGACGCCGTAGCGGCGCGCCAGCTGCTCCTCCGTGAGCCGGCTGCCGCGCTCGAATACACCGGAGACGATGTCGTCGCGGATCGCCGTGCATACCGAGTGCGCGGGAATGCGCATGACCGAACCTCCGCTTTAATCCGCGCGAAACGCAGCCGATTGACGCCTGTTCGGTGACTCTATTGCAGTGGACCGGATTTTCCGATGGCCCCTGTAAATTCTTGGATACCTTTTGGCCAGAGGGCCGAACGCCGAAGGCCCCGGCGGCGGCCGGGGCCTTCGTTCACCGGAGGGGTGTCGCTCAGACGCCGACGCCGTGCGCGCGCAGGTACGCGACCGGGTTGATGTCGGAGCCGTACTCGGGGCTGGTGCGGACCTCGAAGTGGAGATGCGGCCCGGTGGAGTTGCCGGTCGAGCCGGAGAGGCCTATCTGCTGGCCCGGGGTGACCCGCTGGCCGACCGAGACGCCGATGGACGAGAGGTGGCCGTACTGCGTGTACGAACCGTCCTTCATCTTGATCACGATGTTGTTGCCGTACGCGCCGGCCCAGCCGGCCTCGACGACGGTGCCCGCGCCGACGGCCACGACCGCGCTGCCGGACGCGGCACGGAAGTCGACGCCGGAGTGGCTGCCGGAGGACCAGAGCGAGCCGCCGGCCTTGTAGCCGGTGGTGACGTACGAGCCGGCGACGGGGAGCCGGAAGGAGTTGAGGCGCTTGCGCTCGGCCTCGCGGGCGGCGCGCTCCTTGGCCTCGCGAGCCTCCTTGGCGCGGGCCTCGGCCTTGCGCTTGGCCTCGGCCTCCGCCTTCGCCTTGGCGGCGGCCTGGGCGGCCTCCCGCTTCTGGGCGGCGGCCTGGTCGGCGATCTGGTCGGCCAGCGAGTCGGCGGCCACGATCTGGGTCAGGCCGGTGTCCTCGAATGCGGAGGCACTCGTGTCGGCAGCGAGCGCCGGGGAAGCGAGGGTTCCGATGACGCCGGTCGTGGCAAGGGCCGCGACGCCCGCCATGCTCGCGCTCTTGCGCGTCAGGCGGCTCGGGGCACGGTGCTTCCCGGTGGCACGGGTGAACGCCATGAAGTGGCTGATCCTTTCCTTCCTTCTCGCCTACCGGGTTAGCTGACGGGTTCGGAGCAGGAAGGTCTCCTACGGGCTCCTCCGCACGGGTGCGAAGGCGTCCGATTCACCCCAGGGACTGATTGGGTCCCCGGCTCCCCAGGCTCGCGCCATACGGGGACTCGGCGATGGCTGCCCGATGCCGCGGGTGCGGCGGGCTTCTGGCGGACAGCCGGACCGACGCTAGGCGGGGCATCTTTCATTCACCAAACAGACAGGCCGTTTTGTAGTGCATGCCACAGGGCAGACAGGCATCCTCTCCATCAAACCGGGCATAAGACAGAACCCCGGCGTCGCTTTGGAGGCCGGGGTTCTGCTTGTCTGCTTAGAGTTGTTTGCCAGGTATGACCGATCGTCTTGCGGTCAATCAGCCCGTGACAACGGTCACTTCACCGATGCCCAGTGCCCTGACCGGCTCCTCGATCTGCGAGGCGTCGCCGACGAGCACCGTGACAAGCCGGTCCACCGGGAAGGCGTTTACGGCCGCGGCCGTCGCCTCCACGGTGCCGGTCTCGGCCAGCCGTACATACAACTGCGCCTGGTAGTCGTCCGGGAGGGACTGCTCGACCTGGTCGGCAAGCGTGGCCGCGACGGACGCCGCCGTCTCGAACTTCAGCGGGGCGACACCCACCAGGTTCTGCACGGCTACATCCCGCTCGGCGTCAGTGAGCCCCTCGGCCCCGAGCGTGCGCAGCACCTTCCAGAGGTCCTCCAGCGCCGGTCCGGTGTTGGGGGTGTCCACCGAGCCGCTGATGGCGAGCATCGCGGCGCCCGACCCGTCGGGGGCGGACCACAGTACCTGACCGAAAGCCCGTACGCCGTAGGTGTAGCCCTTCTCCTCGCGCAGCACGCGGTCCAGGCGGGAGGTGAGGGTGCCGCCCAGGCAGTACGCGCCGAGCACCTGCGCGGGCCACACGCGGTCGTGCCGGTCCGCCCCGATGCGGCCGATCAGCAACTGCGTCTGCACGGCGCCCGGCCGGTCCACGATGACCACGCGGCCCGTGTCGTCAGCCGTGATCGGCGGTACGGGACGGGGCGCGGCGCTGTCTCCCTTCCAGGTGCCGAGGGTGTCGGCCAGCACGGCGTCCAGGTCGACCCCGGTGAGGTCGCCGACGATCACCGCGGTGGCCGTGGCGGGCCGCACATGCGCCTCGTAGAAGCCCCGCACGGCCGCGGAGTCGATCCGGACCACGGTCTCCTCCGTGCCCTGACGGGGACGCGACATGCGCAGGGAGGCCGGGAAGAGCTGCTTGGAGAGCTCCTTGGCGGCACGGCGGGCAGGATTGGCCGTCTCGTGCGGGATCTCGTCGAGACGGTTGCGTACAAGCCGCTCCACCTCGCTGTCGGCGAAGGCGGGTGCGCGCAGCGCCTCGGCGAGCAGGCCGAGCGCCTTCGGCAGCCGGGAGACCGGCACCTCCAGGGAGACGCGGACGCCGGGGTGGTCGGCATGCGAGTCGAGCGTGGCTCCGCAGCGCTCCAGCTCGGCCGCGAACTCCTCCGCGGAGTGCTTGTCGGTGCCCTCCGACAGGGCGCGCGCCATGATCGTGGCGACGCCGTCGAGGCCGTCCGGCTCGGCGTCCAGCGGCGCGTCGAGGCAGATCTCGACGGCAACCACCTGCTGGCCGGGACGGTGGCAGCGCAGCACCGTGAGCCCGTTGTCCAGCGTGCCGCGCTCGGGGGCGGGGAACGCCCAGGGCCGGGCCTGACCCGCGGCCGGCTGCGGGTGGAACTGCATGGTCACGGCAGCGTCGCTCACTGGTCGGTCCCCTCGTGCTCGTCGGTCTCGTCGCTGTCGTCGCCCTCGCCGTCGCCGTCGCCGGCCGAGATGGGCTCGTAGACCAGCACTGCCCTGTTGTCCGGGCGCAGCCGGGCCTTGGCGACCGCCTGCACCTCCTCGGCGGTGACGTCCAGCACCCGCTGCACGGCAGTCAGCGCCAGCTGCGGGTCGCCGAACAGCACCGCGTACCGGCACAGTTCGTCTGCGCGGCCCGCTACCGTACCCAGCCGGTCCAGCCACTCGCGCTCCAGCTGCGCCTGCGCGCGCTCCATCTCCTCGGGCGTGGGGCCCTCCGCGGCGAACCGCGCGAGCTCCTCGTCGACCGCGGCCTCGATCTGCGGGACCTCGACGCCTCCGGACGTCTTCACGTCCAGCCAGCCGAGCGAGGGCGCGCCGGCCAGCCGCAGCAGGCCGAAGCCGGCCGCGACAGCCGTCTGGTCACGGCGGACCAGACGGTTGTGCAGCCGGGACGACTCGCCACCGCCGAGGACGGTCAGCGCCAGATCGGCGGCGTCGCACTCGCGCGTGCCGTCGTGCGGCAGCCGGTAGGCGGCCATCAGCGCCCGCGCCGGCACCTCCTCGACGACCTCCTCGCGCAGCTGCCGGCCGATGGTCTCCGGGAGCGAGCCGTCGCGCGGCGGCTGCTTGCCGTCGTGGGACGGGATGGTGCCGAAGTACTTCTCGACCCAGGCGAGCGTCTGCTCCGGGTCGATGTCGCCGACGACCGACAGCACGGCGTTGCTCGGCGCGTAGTACGTACGGAAGAAGGCGCGGGCGTCCTCGAGGGTCGCCGCGTCCAGGTCGGCCATCGAGCCGATCGGCGTGTGGTGGTAGGGGTGGCCCTCGGGGTAGGCGAGGGCGGTCAGCTTCTCGAAAGCCGTGCCGTACGGAACGTTGTCGTACCGCTGGCGGCGCTCGTTCTTGACGACGTCGCGCTGGTTCTCCATCGACTCGTCGTCGAGCGCGGCAAGCAGCGAGCCCATCCGGTCGGCTTCCAGCCAGAGCGCCAGCTCCAGCTGGTGTGTGGGCATCGTCTCGAAATAGTTGGTGCGCTCGAAGCTGGTGGTGCCGTTCAGCGAGCCACCGGCGCCCTGCACCAGCTCGAAGTGGCCGTTCCCCTTCACCTGGCCCGAGCCCTGGAACATCAGGTGCTCGAAGAGGTGGGCGAGGCCGGTACGGCCCTTGACCTCGTGGCGTGAGCCGACGTCGTACCAGAGGCAGACAGCGGCGACCGGGGTCAGGTGGTCCTCGGAGAGCACCACGCGCAGGCCGTTGGCCAGCCGGTGCTCAGTCGCTGTCAGGCCGCCGGAACCGGCCTGCGCTGTGGCCGTGTGACCCATGGGCATGTACGTCCCTTCGATCGCGATATGGAGAAGTCCTGCCACTGTATGCAAGCGCGCTGACACCTGGCGAAGTTCCCGGGTCGCGGTCAGCGTTGTCAGTGGGACGGTCCACAATGGTCGGCGTCAGTTCCAGACCTGGTACGCGAAGGAGCAGCAGCCGCGATGGCCCGCCGCAGCACGAAGACCCCGCCGCCGGACGATTTCGAGGAGAGGATCCTCGACATTGACGTGGTGGACGAAATGCAGGGCTCCTTCCTCGAGTACGCGTACTCGGTGATCTACTCCCGGGCCCTGCCGGACGCACGTGACGGCATGAAGCCGGTGCACCGCCGGATCGTCTACCAGATGAACGAGATGGGCCTGCGCCCCGACCGGGGCTATGTGAAGTGCGCCCGTGTCGTCGGCGAGGTCATGGGTAAGTTGCACCCGCACGGCGACGCGTCGATCTACGACGCCCTGGTGCGGATGGCGCAGCCGTTCTCGATGCGCCTGCCGCTGGTGGACGGGCACGGCAACTTCGGCTCGCTCGGCAATGACGACCCGCCGGCCGCCATGCGGTACACCGAGTGCCGGATGGCCGACGCGACGTCACTGATGACCGAGTCGATCGACGAGGACACCGTCGACTTCCAGTCGAATTACGACGGCCAGGAGCGCGAGCCCGTCACTCTCCCCGCCGCCTACCCGAATCTGCTGGTCAACGGCGCGTCCGGGATCGCGGTCGGCATGGCGACGAACATGCCGCCGCACAATCTGGGCGAGGTCATCGCCGCCGCCCGCCATCTGATCAAGCACCCGGGCGCGGACCTCGAGACGCTGATGCGGCTCGTCCCGGGGCCCGACCTGCCGACCGGTGGCCGGATCGTGGGCCTGGCCGGCATCAAGGATGCGTACGAAACGGGGCGCGGCACTTTCAAGATCCGCGCGACGGTCTCCGTGGAGGACGTCACGGCACGCCGCAAGGGCCTGGTCGTCACCGAACTGCCCTTCACCGTCGGCCCGGAGAAGGTGATCGCCAAGATCAAGGACCTGGTCTCGTCGAAGAAACTCCAGGGCATCGCGGACGTCAAGGACCTCACCGACCGCTCGCACGGTCTGCGTCTGGTCATCGAGGTCAAGAACGGCTTCATTCCGGAGGCCGTGCTGGAGCAGCTCTACAAGCTGACGCCGATGGAGGAGTCCTTCGGCATCAACAACGTGGCGCTGGTGGACGGGCAGCCGCTCACGCTGGGGCTCAAGGAGCTGCTTGAGGTCTACCTCGACCACCGCTTCGAGGTCGTGCGCCGGCGCAGCGAGTTCCGGCGGACAAAGCGGCGCGACCGGCTGCACCTGGTCGAGGGCTTGCTCGTCGCGCTGATCGACATCGACGAGGTGATCCGCCTCATCCGGTCGAGCGAGAACTCCGCGCAGGCGAAGGAGCGGCTGATCGAGCGCTTCTCGCTCAGCGACATCCAGACCCAGTACATCCTGGACACCCCGCTGCGCCGGCTGACCAAGTTCGACCGCATCGAGCTGGAGAGCGAGCGCGACCGGCTGAACGGCGAGATCGACGAGCTGACCGGGATCCTGGAGTCGGACGCCGAGCTGCGCAAGCTGGTCTCGGGCGAACTGGCCGCGGTGGCGAAGAAGTTCGGCACCGAGCGGCGCACCGTGCTGCTGGAGTCGGCGAGCACGCCGGTCGCCGCGGTGGCGCTCGAGGTCGCGGACGACCCGTGCCGGGTGCTGATGTCCTCGACGGGTCTGCTTGCCCGTACGGCCACGGGCGAGCCGCCGGTGGACGACGGCGGCAGGCGCGCCAAGCACGATGTGATCGTCTCCGCGGTGCCCGCCACGCAGCGCGGCGACGTGGGCGCGGTGACGTCGGCCGGGCGGCTGCTGCGGATCTCGGTGATCGATCTGCCACAGCTGCCGGACACCGCTTCGACGCCCAATCTCTCGGGCGGGGCGCCGGTCTCGGAGTTCCTGTCGCTGGAGGCGGACGAGCGGGTCGTCTGCCTCACTACGCTCGACGAGTCCTCGCCGGGCCTGGCGCTCGGCACCCTGCAGGGTGTGGTCAAGCGTGTGGTGCCCGACTATCCGGCGAACAAGGACGAGTTGGAGGTCATCGCCCTCAGGGAAGGCGACCGGGTCGTCGGCGGTGCCGAGCTGCGTACGGGCGAGGAGGACCTGGTCTTCATCACCTCCGACGCGCAGCTGCTGCGCTACCCGGCCGCGCAGGTGCGGCCGCAGGGCCGGGCGGCGGGCGGCATGACCGGCATCAAGCTGGCGGACGGCGCCGAAGTGATCTCGTTCACGGCGGTGGACCCGGCCGGGGACGCGGTGGTGTTCACGGTCGCCGGCTCGCACGGCACTCTGGACGACTCGGCGATGACGGCGAAGCTGACGCCCTTCGACCAGTACCCCCGCAAGGGGCGGGCCACGGGCGGGGTGCGCTGCCAGCGGTTCCTCAAGGGCGAGGACGTGCTCGTACTGGCCTGGGCGGGCGCGGCTCCGGCGCGGGCTGCGCAGAAGAACGGCGCACCGGCCGAGCTGCCGGAGACCGACCCGCGCCGCGACGGTTCGGGCACACCGTTGACGTCGGCGGTGGCGGTGCTGGCGGGGCCGGCGAGCTAGTGTCATGCGCCCGAAATCTTGCTGGTTAGTTCTGCTTGGTCTTCTGGTGGTCCGTCCCGACCTTGGCTTGCGGACCCCCAGGAGGATGGAGCGATCGCACGTAGCGCAGAAAGGCCAGGAACTCGGTCCTGCCCTTCTTCACATTGATGTGCCCATAGAGCCTGTTGGTGGAGAGGTCGTAGGCGGCAAGGAAGTGACGCACCCCGTGGGGGCGCTTGTAGGTGGCCCGCCGACGGCGCCTCGGACCTGATCGTCGGGCTCCTTGCTCGTCTCACGGTGTCCGCGAGGGCCTCGGTCAGGTGCCGACGTAGGCCGCGAGGTGCTCGCCGGTGAGGGTGGAGCGGGCGGCGACGAGGTCGGCGGGTGTGCCCTCGAAGACGATCCGGCCGCCGTCGTGGCCGGCGCCGGGGCCGAGGTCGATGATCCAGTCGGCGTGCGCCATGACCGCCTGGTGGTGCTCGATGACGATGACCGACTTGCCGGAGTCGACGAGCCGGTCGAGCAGGCCGAGCAGCTGCTCGACGTCGGCGAGGTGGAGTCCGGTGGTCGGCTCGTCGAGGACGTAGACACCGCCCTTCTCGGCCATATGGGTGGCCAGCTTGAGCCGCTGCCGCTCGCCGCCGGACAGCGTGGTGAGCGGCTGGCCGAGGCTGAGGTAGCCGAGCCCGACGTCGGCGAGCCGGCCGAGGATGGCGTGCGCGGCCGGCGTGCGCGCCTCGCCGGCGCCGAAGAACTCCTCGGCCTCGGTCACCGACATCGCGAGTACCTCGCTGATGTCGCGGCCGCCGAGGTGGTAGTCCAGCACCGATGCCTGGAACCGCTTCCCCTCGCACTCCTCGCAGGTGGTGGCGACGCCGGCCATCATCGCCAGGTCGGTGTAGATGACGCCGGCGCCGTTGCAGTTGGGGCAGGCGCCCTCGGAGTTGGCGCTGAACAGCGCCGGCTTCACGCCGTTGGCCTTCGCGAACGCCTTGCGGATCGGGTCGAGCAGTCCGGTGTACGTCGCCGGGTTACTCCGTCGCGAGCCGCGGATCGCGCCCTGGTCGACCGACACCACACCCGCGCCTGCGGGGATCGACCCGTGCACGAGCGAGCTCTTGCCGGAGCCCGCCACGCCGGTGACCACGCAGAGCACCCCGAGCGGGATGTCGACGTCGACGTCGCGCAGGTTGTGCGCCGTGGCGCCGCGGATCTCCAGCGTGCCGGTGGACGTCCGCACCGTCGCCTTGAGGGCGGCCCGGTCGTCGAAATGGCGGCCAGTGATGGTGCCGCCGGCCCGCAGCCCCTCGACGGTGCCCTCGAAGCAGACGGTGCCGCCCGCCGTACCGGCGCCGGGGCCGAGGTCGACGACGTGGTCGGCGATCGCGATCGCCTCCGGCTTGTGCTCGACGACGAGCACCGTGTTGCCCTTGTCCCGCAGCCGCAGCAGCAGGTCGTTCATCCGCTGAATGTCGTGGGGATGCAGGCCGATGGTGGGCTCGTCGAAGACGTAGGTGGTGTCGGTGAGCGAGGAGCCGAGGTGGCGGATCATCTTGACGCGCTGCGCCTCGCCGCCCGACAGCGTGCCCGACGGCCGGTCGAGCGAGAGGTAGCCGAGCCCGATCTCCACGAACGAGTCGAGGCTGTGCAGCAGCGCGGCGAGCAGCGGCGCCACCGACGGCTCGTCGAGACCGCGGACCCATTCGGCCAGGTCGCTGATCTGCATCGCGCAGGCGTCGGCGATGTTGATCTTGCCGATCCGCGACGACCGGGCCGCCTCGCTGAGCCGGGTGCCACCGCACTCGGGGCAGGAGGTGAAGGTGACCGCCCGGTCCACGAACGCCCGGATGTGCGGCTGCATCGCCTCCCGATCCTTGGAGAGGAACGACTTCTGGATCTTGGGGATCAGCCCCTCGTAGGTGAGGTTCACGCCCTCGACCTTCACCTTGGTCGGCTCCCGGTAGAGGAAGTCCTGCATCTCCTTCTTGGTGTACTTGCGGATCGGCTTGTCCGGGTCGAGGAAGCCCGACTCGGCGTAGGTCCGCACGGTCCACCAACTGTCCGACTTCCAGCCGGGGATGGTGAACGCGCCCTCGGCGATCGACTTGGAGTCGTCGTAGAGCTGGGTGAGGTCGATGTCGGAGACCGTGCCCCGGCCTTCGCAGCGCGTACACATGCCGCCGGTGCGGGTGAAGGTCTGTTTCACGGTCTTGCTGCCGGCGCCGCGTTCGACCGTGATCGCACCGCTCGCCCGGACCGAGGCGACGTTGAAGGAGAACGCGTTGGGCGAGCCGATGTGCGGCTGCCCGAGCCGGCTGAAGAGGATGCGCAGCATCGCGTTGGCATCGGTGGCGGTGCCGACCGTGGAGCGGGGGTCGGCACCCAACCGCTGCTGGTCGACGATGATCGCGGTCGTCAGCCCTTCGAGTACATCGACCTCCGGCCGCGCCAGCGTCGGCATGAAGCCCTGCACGAAGGCGCTGTAGGTCTCGTTGATCAGCCGCTGCGACTCCGCGGCGATCGTGCCGAACACCAGCGAGCTCTTGCCCGAGCCGGAGACGCCGGTGAACACCGTCAGCCGGCGCTTCGGGATCTCGACACTGACGTCCTTGAGGTTGTTCACGCGCGCGCCGTGCACGCGGATCAGATCGTGGCTGTCGGCAACGTGCAGCGCAGGCGACTGCGTGTCCGTCCTCTTGGCCGTGCTCATCGTGTCTCCATCTGTTAGCGGGGCCGCCTTCGCGGTCTCCGTCGGCGTCGCCTGGCTCGATCCGACCAGCTTCGAGCAGTACGTCTGGTTCTCCTTCGCTTCGGCCCGTGGAGCCTCTGGGCCCCGGCCACGCGGCGCGCCCGGCCGAGGCGTCAGACCAACCAGCGGCCGTCGCGCATCAGCTCGCGGTCGGGCATCTCGTTCACCTCGCGCCAAGCCTGGATGCGGCGCGGGGAGATGCGCAACCAGCGGTACGGCGTGGCCGGCCCACGCGGGTCGAAGCCGGTGCGCGCGACGAACCGGTCACCCCGCTGCTGCGGCAGCGCGTCGACCTCGAGGACCTCGACTTCGCCCTCGATCATGGACACGTCGCGGGTGTGGCCCAGTAGGACTCGTCGGTCTGCGGCGGTACGCCGACCAGGGCGGCGTACAACTCCTTGGCCGTCGCCAGGTCGGAAACGGGATGCAGCACGGTCTTGATTCCCTGGGTGGAAGGGCCGGTCACTGTCACTCCTGAAGTCGAGGGTCTGGTCGGGATTGTCTGGCTTGAAGACGAACGGGAAGTCCGGAAATCGACAGCCCGATCGCCCCGGATGGCGATTTCGCCGTTGGCCGTTTCGTCTTAACCGGGCCCAGCCCGCAAGAGAAGGAGGACCACCGGGACCTCCGGTCGCGGACGCGGCGCAGCCGCGCGAGGTCGCTCAGGCGCTGCGCCGCGGCGGGTCTGCTGGTCACCTGCGAGATCGTGCCACGTCGCGCCGGGGTTGCCGGCGTCCAGCCCCACTCCGCGTCCGCTCTGGCCCGGTCTGCTCCGCTTACGTCCTCGACCTGCTCAGGCCCTGAGGTATCCGCCACTCCCGCACTCCGCCAGCTGGCTCAACCGCATCGAGGCCCAGTTCACCGCGCTGCGCCACTTCTGTCTCGACGGCACGGACCACGAGAGCCACGAGGCCCAGGCCTTCTTGATCCGGCGCTACATCGCCTGGCGCAACCGGCACGCGCAGGATCGAATGCTGCGTGAGGTGGTCAAGCGCGCCAACGTTGCCTGCCGCGGGCACTAGGAGCGTGGGTCGGTAACGAGCAAGCGGCTTCGTTGCTGTGACCGGCGGATCGGTTGCGGCGGCCC
>NZ_JBSFMS010000166.1:0-13897 GCF_053599675.1 Streptomyces sp. NPDC000880
GTTCGGTCCCCTGCCGTTCGCTGCCCGTGTCCGGTGCGGTCTTCTCCGCCGAGTCCTGGGATTCCGCCGCCCCGTCGGTCGTGGCCTTGCAGCGCCCACCGGCGAGCCGTCCGCCCACCGCCCCCAGCCGCAGCCCCAGCCGCCCGTCGACGGGACGGTCGCCATCCGCGCGCTGCGCGCCGGCGGCGGTGTGTCCCCCGGGCAGGCCGATGGACCGCTGTCCGTCCGGTCCATGACCCCCGGCGCATCCGCGGCACCCACCGCGCCCACGGCCCCGACCGCGCCCGCACAGCCCCAGCCGCAGACCCCGGGCCGGCGCCACCCGCAGCCACAGGCGCCCGTCCAGCCGCAGCCGCAGGTGCCCGCGCAGGCCCAGCGGCCAGTCACCAACGGCCCCGGTGGCGGCTCCGCCTCCTGGGCGCAGCAGGTCCACCGGCTTGCCCAGCCCGGACCCGTGTCCGCCGCCGAGCAGCCCGTCGTGCCCTGGAAGCCGCCGGTCAACGACCCGTTCCTGCAGGCAGCCCAGGCCCAGGCGGCGGCCCGTCCCGCCTCGCTAGGCAAGCGGTTCGCCGCCCGGCTGATCGACGCCCTGCTGCTCGGAGCGCTCGTAGGCGCCGTCGCCGTACCCGTCGTGTCCCAGGCGCGTGCCCATGTCGACGACAAGATCGAGGCGGCGAAGCAGTCGGGCGAGACGGTCACCGTCTGGCTGGTCGACTCCACCACCGTGGGCCACCTCGGCATCATCCTCGGCGCGCTGCTGGTCCTCGGTGTGCTGTACGAGGCGCTGCCGACGGCGAAGTGGGGCCGCACCCTCGGCAAGCAGCTCTGCGGGCTCACGGTCTGGGACATCGAGTCCCACGAGCCCCCGTCCTTCGGGGCCGCTCTGCGCCGCTGGCTCGTCTACAGCGTGCTCGGCGTGATCGCGCTCGGGGTGCTCAATGTGCTGTGGTGCCTGTTCGACCGCCCGTGGCGGCAGTGCTGGCACGACAAGGCGGCGCACACCTTTGTGACCGGCTGACCGCGTTCCCCCGAACGGCGTGCGAGCCGTTGCGGGGGCCATCGGGGCGCGGTGCACTGCCCCCATGAGCAACAACCATCCGCCGCCCGGCCAGCCGCCCGAGGACGACCCCTTCCTCAAGAAGCCGCAGGAACCCACACCGCCGTCGGCGGGCGGTCCTGAGGAGCCCCCGCCTCCGGGTGGACCGCCGCCACCCGGCCCCCCGTACGGCTCTCCACCGGGTGACTCCGATCCGTACGGCGGCGGTGGCGGCCAGCCCCCGCCGCGCGGTCCGAACGCCTACGGAGGGGCGTACGGCGGCGCGGACCCGCTCGCCGGGATGCCGCCGCTCGCGGACTTCGGCAGGCGGGTCCTGGCCCGCCTGATCGACGTGCTGATCGTCCTCGTGCCGCTCTTCCTGATTTCTCTGGCCTTCGGAGGCTGGAACGGCACGACGGGCAACGGCGACAGCTGGGACGAGATCACCGACCAGGTGAACACCGGCAGGCAGTGGATCTGGTCGCTGGTCTCCCTGGTCGCGTACGTCGGCTACGACACCGTGATGACCGCCAAGGGGCATGGTCAGACCGTTGGCAAGCGCCTGATGAAGATTCGGGTCGCCATGCTCAACGACGGCAGCGCGCCGGACATGAGCTCCTCACTGATGCGCGCCGTGGTGCTCTGGGTGCCCGCTCTGGTCTGCTGCTTCTGCATCTGGTGGCTCGTCATCATCGTGACGATCCTGGCCGACAAGCCGTATAAGCAGGGACTGCACGACAAGGCGGGCAAGACGGTCGTGGTGTCAGCGTCGTAGTGAGGGCTCGGAGACCCTGGCCTCGGCGCCCGCGTGCGCGCGTGACGGGTGCACCCGGGTGGTGAGCCCGTCGGCCGACGCTGCCGAGGCGGCAGGGGCGGAAACGCCGGCGGCGGCATGGTTCGTACGGACCGTGCGCGCCGCCTTCGCCGTCCTCGCTCCCGGTGCGGTCCTGCCCATCGGCAGAGCGACCGCGACCACCAGGCCGAGCGCCATCGATGCGACGCCTATGGCGGCGACACCGATGCCGTTGGTGGCACGGGTGAGAAGCAGCAGGGCGAGGGTCGAGAAGACGACTGTGGCCGAACCGTAGGCGAGCTGTGCGGCAGTGGGACGCGGCATGACGGTATCCGTCCTCGGGACATGGTCAGGGGGTGTCTCTCAACGCGGTCGCACTCTCAGAATGACTCTACGACGGTGGATGCCCGGGAGGAACCGGCGGTAAGCGTGACCTAACACGCGGTGCCGGTGCATGGGGGGCGCACAGAGTCATTCGCTCGCCCAACTACCCATCCGGTGCGCCCGTCGTCCGATTGCTCGTTGTCCGGATACCGGAACTGGTCTCGCGCATAGTGCAGTTGGTGTGCTCAAGTCAAGGACTGTCTTTTCTTCTACAACTCCGGTCGAATGTCGTCACTTGTGACGCGACACCGCGCGCGGACGACCCCACATCCGGTCCGTTGCGACGGACCGCGGGGGAGGACAGCATCAAGTGACCACCAACCGACGGACGATCAGAGCGTCCGCGGTGCTCGCGGCCCTGGCCGTGACAACCGCGTCGGCCTCGGCGTTCAGCAGCGCGCAGGCCGACAACCAGCCGTCGTCGGGCCCGGCAGCCATCGAGCGCCAGGACCCGGCGCCGCAGAAGGGCCAGGTCGAGCACGACCTCGAGGGCCCGTTCAGCAAGCAGCAGGAGCAGCAGCGCGAGGCCGCGCTGGAGCAGGTCATAGCCGGCGACGCGACCGTGCAGAAGCGCGGCGCGTCCAATGTCGTGAAGCTCGGCGACAAGAAGTACGTCGAGCTCGGCCGGGAGAAGACGGACAAGATCTTCACGATCCTGGTGGAATTCGGCGACAAGGTCGACGACACCACGATGTTCGACCCGGACGGCCCGGAGGGCCCCGAGGCCCCGGTCAAGAAGTACGGCGGCACGCCGGGCCCGCAGCACAACAAGATCGCCCAGCCGGACCGTAAGAACGACAACTCCACGGCCTGGCAGGCGGACTACAACCAGCAGCACTTCCAGGACCTGTACTTCGGCACCGGCAAGGACAAGACCGGTCAGCCGAAGAACTCCCTGAAGACCTACTACGAGAAGACCTCCTCGGGCCGTTACTCGGTCGACGGCGAGGTCTCCGACTGGGTCAAGGTCGACTACAACGAGGCCCGCTACGGCTCCAACTACTGCGGCGACAGCAACTGCGCCAACGTTTGGGACACGGTCAAGGACGGTGTCACCGCCTGGGCCGCCGACCAGAAGGCCAAGGGCCGTACCGACGCCCAGATCAAGGCGGACCTGGCCAAGTACGACCAGTGGGACCGCTACGACTTCGACAACGACGGGAACTTCAACGAGCCCGACGGCTACATCGACCACTTCCAGATCGTCCACGCGGGCGAGGACGAGTCGGCGGGCGGCGGCGCCGAGGGCACCAACGCCCTGTGGGCCCACCGCTGGTACGCGTACGGCACCGACGCGGGCAGGACCGGCCCGGCGAACAACAAGGCCGGCGGCACCCAGATCGGCTCCACCGGCATCTGGGTCGGCGACTACACCATGCAGCCCGAGAACGGCGGCCTCGGTGTCTTCGCGCACGAGTACGGTCACGACCTCGGTCTGCCCGACCACTACGACACCTCGGGCAGGGGCGAGAACTCGACCGGCTTCTGGACCCTGATGTCGTCCGGCTCCTGGCTCGGCACCGGCAAGGACTCCATCGGCGACCTGCCGGGCGACATGACCGCCTGGGACAAGCTGCAGCTGGGCTGGCTCAACTACACCAAGGGCAAGGCGGGGACGAAGTCCACGCACAAGCTGGGTGTGGCGGCGTACAACACCAAGAACCCGCAGGCGCTCGTCGTCGAGCTGCCGAAGAAGCCGGTCACCACGACTGTCGTGAAGCCTTCCGAGGGCTCCAAGCAGTGGTGGAGCGACATGGGTGACGACCTCAAGAACACCCTGTCCCGCCCGGTCGACCTCACCGGCAAGTCCAAGGCGTCCCTGGAGCTTTCGGGCTGGTGGGACATCGAAGCCAACTACGACTACCTCTACGCCGAGGTGTCGACGGACGGCGGCGCCAACTGGACGCCCGTGGACGGCACAGCGGACGGCAAGCCGATCAGCCGCGACGCGGGCGACAAGCCGGCGCTGACCGGTGCGTCGGGCGCGTACAAGAAGCTGGCGTACCCGCTGGACGCGTTCGCGGGCAAGAAGGTCGACGTCCGCTTCCGCTACCAGACGGACGGCGGCGCGGGCGGCAAGGGCTTCGCGGCGGACGCGCTGAGCGTGGTCGCGGACGGCCAGGCGCTGTTCACCGACAACGCCGAGGGCGACGACGCGGGCTGGACCTCGAAGGGCTTCTCGCGCATCGGTGAGTCCTTCACCAAGGAGTACGAGCAGTACTACCTGGCCGAGAACCGGCAGTACGTTTCGTACGACAAGACGCTGAAGGTCGGCCCGTACAACTTCGGCTTCAAGGCGCCGTTGGACTCCTGGGTCGAGCACTACCCGTACCAGAACGGCCTGTTGATCTGGCTCTGGGACACCTCGCAGAAGGACAACAACACCAGCCAGCACCCGGGCCGTGGCCTGGTCCTGCCGGTGGACGCGCACCCGCAGGCCCTGAAGTGGGCGGACGGCGTGCTGCTGCGGAACAGGATCCAGGCCTTCGACTCGTCCTTCAGCCTGTGGCCGACCGACGGCTTCACGCTGCACAAGGCGGATGTGGGGCTCCGGGTCAAGCCGCAGCCGGGCAACCCGGTCTTCGATGACCGCAAGGGCGTGTACTGGTTCGCCGAGAACCCGACGGCGGGCGTTCAGGTAACTGACACCAACACCAAGATCTCGATCGTGAGCGAGCCGCGGAACGGCCAAACGATCACAGTCAAGGTTGGTCCGTCGACCAAGTAATTCTCGTTTTAGCAGGTCAGAGCATGATCGGCCGTCGCCCTCTAGCGGGCGGCGGCCGATCGTGTTTAGGTGCGTCTTGCCAGGTCCTTATTGACACGCCATCTCACGGGGGAGTGGTTCCGCATGCCCGGCGGAGGTTTTTGCAAGCTGCCGAACGGCAGCGTGGTCGTCGCGCTCAGCCTGCCGAGCCCGGTGGGCGACGGCAGCCAGGTCCGCTTTCTGGTCCACGCGGCGAACCGCGCGAGGGCGCTGACGCGGCTGCGGAATCAGGGCCTGCGGGCGGTGTATCTGCGGGGCAACGCGGAACCGCCGACCCCGGACGAGGTCACGGCGGTGCTGCACCACCCGGACGGCCTGGTGTGGCGCGCGACGCCGGAGGACCGTGTGGAGCTGTGGCACCCGATACGGGCCCTGCTCAGCCCGGTGGCGGGCACCTGACGGCGCGACTTCAAGCCCCGCCGGCGATTGAGGCGCGGGGGTCCGGGGGGTGGAGCCCCCGGTCAGACCACCGGCTTGCCGGACAGCTCCACGCCCGCCGCCCGCAACTCCTCCAGCGCCTTCTCCGTCGTCTCCTCGGAGACCCCCGCCGTCAGGTCGAGCAGCACATGCGTCGTGAAGCCCTCCCGCGCCGCGTCCAGCGCCGTCGCCCGTACGCAGTGGTCCGTCGCGATGCCGACCACGTCGACCTCGGAGACCTCACGCGCCCGCAGCCACGCCGCCAGCGTCGTGCCGTTCTCGTCCGCGCCCTCGAAGCCGCTGTACGCAGCCGCGTACGCGCCCTTGTCGAAGACCGCGTCGATCGCGCCCGACGCGACCGCCGGCGCGAAGTTCGGATGGAAGCCCACGCCCTCCGTGCCGGCGACGCAGTGGGGCGGCCACGACCTGACGTAGTCAGGGTGCTCCGAGAAGTGGTCGCCCGGCTCGATGTGGTGGTCGCGGGTGGCGACGACATGGCGGTAACCCGCCTGGGCCTGTCCCACCAGGTCCGTGATGGCGGCAGCGACTTCGGCACCCCCCGCCACCGCGAGGCTGCCGCCCTCGCAGAAGTCGTTCTGAACGTCCACGACGATCAAGGCGCGGTGCATGGCGGGTGTCCTTCGATGGGGGGTTCGGCGGAAAGCCTGCGGGTGACGAGCGGATGTACTGAGCCTAGAGACTCCGGCCGCCTTGCGGGAGAGGGCTTCAGGCGGCGTTCACGCGGACCGGGTCATACGTACTCCGTGGGCAGGACCGGCTCGCCCCTCGACAACTGCATCGCCGACATCGGCAGCCCCGCCCGCACCGCGAAATGCCGCTCGCGCACCGCGTCCAGCGGCTCGCGGGCGACGACCTCGCCGCCCTTGACCAGCTCCACCAGCAGCTGCCGGTCCACCAAGTCGGACGGCACCGTGTCGACGCAGATGACCTCCGCCTCGGCGACCCCGTCCGCGTCCAGCCGGCGTGCGGCCCACTTGCGGCCGCCGATGGAGGTCTTGCCGCCCTGCGACTTCTTCGCGACCGGCAGCAGCGGAGCATTGGGATCGGCGGACTCGGACCTGGCGACCAGCTTGTAGACCATCGAGCAGGTGGGGTGCCCGCTGCCGGTGACCAGCTGGGTTCCCACGCCGTACGCGTCCACCGGCGCCGCGGCCAGCGAGGCGATGGCGTACTCGTCCAGGTCCGAGGTGACCACGATCTTGGTGCGGGTCGCCCCGAGCTCGTCCAGCTGCTGCCGCACCCGGTGGGCGACCAGCAGCAGGTCGCCGGAGTCGATGCGTACGGCACCGAGCTCGGGACCGGCGATCTCCACCGCGGTACGGACGGCCCCGGCCACGTCGTAGGTGTCGACCAGCAGCGTCGTGCCCCGCCCGAGCGAGTCGACCTGTGCCTGGAAGGCGTCGCGCTCGCTGTCGTGCAGCAGGGTGAAGGCGTGCGCGCTGGTGCCCACCGTCGGAATGGCGTAGCGGAAGCCCGCCGCCAGGTCGGAGGTCGAATTGAAGCCGCCGACGTAAGCCGCGCGGGCCGACGCGACCGCGGAGAGCTCGTGCGTACGCCGTGCGCCCATCTCGATCAGCCCGCGCCCGCCCGCGGCCGTCGACATCCGGGAGGCCGCGGCCGCGATCGCCGAGTCGTGGTTGAGGATCGACAGGACGACGGTCTCGAGCAGCACGCACTCGGCGAAGGTGCCCTCCACCCGCAGGATGGGCGAGCCCGGAAAGTAGACCTCGCCCTCCGGATAGCCCCAGATGTCGCCGCTGAAGCGGTACGAGGCGAGCCACCGCAGGGTCGGCTCGTCGACGATCTTCTGCTCTCTCAGAAAGCTCAGCACGCCCGCGTCGAAGCGGAAGTTCTCGACGGCGTCGAGTACCCGGCCGGTGCCCGCCACGACGCCGTAGCGCCGGCCCTCGGGGAGCCTGCGGGTGAAGACCTCGAAGACGGATCGACGATCGGCGGTGCCGGACTTCAGTGCAGCCTGGAGCATCGTGAGCTCGTACTGGTCGGTGAAGAGCGCCGTCGACGGAACGTCCACCGGCAGCCCATGGTCCGCAGGGTTCATACGCCGGATGCTATCGCACATCTCGTCAGAGTGACGAGATGTGCGGGTCGTTTGTGCGATGAGCCCCCTTGGGTGGCAGCATGGACCAGGTGAGTGTTGCTCCCACAGAGATCGAACGCCCTGAGGCGGCGGAGGAGACCTTCGCCGTGCCCGAGCCCGACGTGCCGTGGGTGACGCTCGTCCACAACGACCCGGTCAACCTGATGAGCTACGTCACCTATGTCTTCCAGGCCTATTTCGGCTACTCCAAGGACAAGGCGCACAAGCTGATGCTCGACGTACATCACAAGGGACGCGCCGTCGTCTCCAGCGGCAGCCGCGAGGAGATGGAGCGTGATGTGCAGGCGATGCACGGTTACGGGCTGTGGGCGACGCTGTCCCAGGACCGCTTCTGATGGCCGGGCACTTCGAGGCGATTCCCGGCGGCGGCGGCGCTGCTGTCGCGCTCGACGAGGTCGAGATCTCCATCCTGCGCTCGCTGGCCGTACAGCTGCTTGAGCTGATCGGGCCGGGCGACGAGCCGGTGGAAGGCGAGGATCCGCTGGCCGCGCTGTTCTCGGAGGGGCCGAGCGAGCCACCGACCGACCCGGCGCTGGCCCGCCTCTTCCCGGAGGCGTACGCAGGTCCCGGCGCCGACATAGAGGACGAGGAACTCCTTGCCGCGTCCTCGGAGTTCAGGCGCTTCACCGAGAACGACCTGCGCTCCCGCAAGCGCGACGACGCGCTCGCGGTCGTCCGCACCCTCGACTCGCTGGCCTCGGCCGGCGAAGGTGGCGCCGTCCTGAAGCTGACCGCCGACGACTGCCTGCACTGGCTCGGCGCGCTCAACGACCTGCGGCTGACCATCGGCACCCGTCTGGAGGTCAGCGACGAGGACGAGAACGGCGAGCTGTACCGGCTGCCCGACTCCGACCCGCGCAAGCCGATGGTGATGGCGTATCTCTGGCTCGGCGCGCTCCAGGAGACACTCGTCGAGACCCTGATGTCCTGAGCTCCGAAGTCCTGGGCGCTGATGTCCTGAGCCCTGGTGTCCCGAGATGTCCATTTGGACGCCATTAAGTGTTCGCTCAACGGACACTCAAATCCGGATAACGATCCCGTCACCGCAGCGGCATGGATTGCGGTGTCGAGGAACTTTTTGTCCACTTCTTCGTGTGGCGTGTGCCACGTCTCCTGGGTTGATCAATGTTGCCGGCGTGATAAATCTTCACGACCGCCTGCGGGACGCCACCCATGTCCCCAGGGGCGCTTGGCCGGCTGACCGCCGGTAGCACTCCATTCACATCCGGGGGGATCAGGACCTGGTCCGCAGTCGCGCGGCAGTTGCGGCGGACGCGGACCAGCATGGAGAAAGGGCGCATCACCATGACCTCACTGCAGGTCGACGAGCACGACGGCAATGAGGCTGCGGGGTCCGCGGCAGGCGCGGACGAGGGCTACCAGCGCGGACTGGGTGCTCGTCAGATCCAGATGATCGCGATCGGCGGGGCCATCGGCACCGGCCTCTTCCTCGGCGCGGGAAAGGGCATCTCCAAGGCCGGCCCCAGCCTCATCCTGGCCTACGCCATCGCGGGCCTGGTCATCTTCTTCATCATGCGGGCCCTGGGTGAACTGCTCATGTACCGCCCGGTTTCGGGGTCCTTCTCCGAGTACGCGCGGGAGTTCGTCGGTCCCTTCGCGGGCTTCGTCACCGGCTGGACGTACTGGCTCTTCTGGGTCGTCACCGGCATCACCGAGGTCACCGCGGCCGCCACGTACATGACGTACTGGTGGGACATTCCGCAATGGCTCTCCGCGCTGGTGTTCACCGTCATCCTCTACGGCGCGAACCTCATCTCCGTGAAGCTCTTCGGTGAGCTGGAGTTCTGGTTCTCGATGGTCAAGGTGACGGCCATCATCGGCATGATCCTGATCTGCGCCGGTGTGCTCACGATCGGCTTCTCCGACGCCGGTGACACCGCGTCCGTCACCCACCTGTGGGCCGACGGCGGCTTCTTCCCCAAGGGCCTCGGCGGCACGCTGATGACCCTGCAGCTCGTGATGTTCGCCTTCCTCGCGGTCGAACTGGTCGGCGTCACCGCCGGCGAGTCCAAGGACCCGGAAAAGACCCTCCCCAAGGCCATCAACACCGTTCCGTGGCGTATCGCCGTCTTCTACGTCGGCGCGCTGATCATGATCCTGTCGGTGGTGCCCTGGACCCACTTCCAGCCGGGCATCTCGCCGTTCGTCGCCGCCTTCGAGAAGATGGGCCTCGGTATCGGCGCCGCCATCGTCAACTTCGTCGTGCTGACGGCCGCACTCTCCTCCTGCAACTCCGGTATGTACTCCACCGGCCGCATGCTGCGCGACCTGGCGCTCAACGGGCAGGGCCCGAAGGCCTTCACCAAGCTGACGAAGAACGGCCTGCCGCTGATCGGCACGACCTTCTCCGCCGCGCTGATGCTGGTCGGCGTCTGGATCAACTACAAGGCTCCCGGCGAGGCGTTCAACTACGTCGTCTCCTTCGCGACCATCTCCGGCATGTGGGCCTGGATCATGATCCTGGTCAGCCAGATCCGCTACCGCGCCAGGGCGGACCGCGGTGAGCTGCCGCAGTCGACCTTCAAGGCGCCCGGCGCCCCGTACACCAGCTGGTTCGCGCTGCTCTTCATCGGCATGGTCATCGTGATGATGGGCATCGACAAGGACGCGCGGATCTCGCTGTACTGCGCGCCGCTGTGGGGCCTGCTCCTCGCCGTGACGTACCTGGTCCTGAAGAAGCGCGACCCGCAGGGCGCGGCCTTCGCCAAGCGCTGACCGCAGGCGGCTGAGGTCCATCATCCGGGCCGGTCCGTACCACCCTCGGTGCGGGCCGGCCCTTCTGCTTATCCTGTCGCTCATGCTGACCCTCACCCAGGCTCTGTTCGACCAGATCGTGGCGCACGCCCGCGCCGACCACCCCGACGAGGCCTGCGGCATGGTCGCGGGCCCAGAGGGCAGCGGCCGCCCCGAGCGCTTCATCCCGATGCTGAACGCCGCCCGCTCGCCCACGTTCTACGAGTTCGACTCGGCGGACCTGCTGAAGCTCTACCGGGAGCTGGACGACCGCGACGAGGAGCCGGTGATCATCTACCACTCGCACACGGCGACCGAGGCGTACCCGTCCCGTACGGACATTTCGTACGCCAACGAGCCGGGCGCACACTACGTCCTGGTCTCCACGGCCGACACCGATGACGCGGGCCCCTTCCAGTTCCGCTCCTTCCGCATCGTGGAGGGCGAGGTCACCGAGGAAGAGATCAAGGTCGTACAGGCTTACTGAGCGCGGCCTTCCCGCCGCGGCACCACCCGTGGACCGCATGCTGAGCAGAGCACGTCCATCATGCGAGATCGGATTCCGGAACCCGGACGGGGAATCGTTACGATGACCGCATGGTTCCCCATGACGTGAGCGACAAGACGCCGAGCGCCCTGCTGCTCGTGGCGCGGCTGCACGTCGACCTGTGCCGCCTCGCCAGCGCGATGTGTACGACCCGCGCTGCGTCCTGACCGCTGAGGCCGTCGTGAACCACGGCCTCACGGCCCGAGCGCAGTGCACCCGCACCACCCCCTCGCGCGGGGGGACAGGGCCGCGCGCCCCTTGTGCCACCCCCGCCAACTCCCGAAAACAGGAGCCCATGTCATGGCCATCGAGGTCCGCATCCCGACCATCCTCCGCACCTACACCGGCGGTGCCAAGGCCGTCGAGGGCAGCGGGGAAACCCTCGCCGAGCTCTTCGCCGACCTCGAGTCCCGCCACAACGGCATCCGGGAGCGACTCATCGACAAGGCGAACGGCGACCAGCTGCGCCGCTTCGTGAACGTCTATCTGAACGACGAGGACGTCCGCTTCCTGGACGGCATCTCCACCAAGCTCGCCGACGGCGACAGCGTCACGATCCTCCCGGCCGTCGCGGGCGGCATGGTCTGATGCGTTACGACTCCCCGCTCGCGGCGGTCGGCAACACCCCGCTGGTCCGCCTGCCGCGGCTGTCCCCGTCGGACGAGGTCCGAATCTGGGCGAAGCTGGAGGACCGCAACCCGACCGGCTCGATCAAGGACCGCCCGGCGCTCCACATGATCGAACAGGCGGAGAAGGACGGCCGCCTGACGCCGGGCTGCACGATTCTGGAGCCGACCTCCGGCAACACCGGCATCTCGCTGGCGATGGCGGCGAAGCTCAAGGGCTACCGCATCGTGTGCGTGATGCCGGAGAACACGAGCGAGGAGCGCCGTCAACTGCTGGCGATGTGGGGCGCGGAGATCATCTCGTCGCCCGCGGCGGGCGGCTCCAACACGGCGGTACGGGTCGCCAAGGAGCTGTCGGGACAGAACCCTTCCTGGGTGATGCTCTATCAGTACGGCAACCCGGACAACGCGGGCGCGCACTACGCCACGACGGGCCCGGAGATCCTGGCGGACCTGCCCTCCATCACCCACTTCGTGGCGGGCCTGGGTACCACCGGCACGCTGATGGGGGTGGGCCGTTACCTGCGCGAACACGTCCCGGGCATTCGCATCGTTGCCGCGGAGCCGCGCTACGACGACCTGGTCTACGGCCTCAGGAACCTGGACGAGGGCTTCGTCCCCGAGCTGTACGACGCGTCCGTCCTGACGACCCGCTTCTCGGTGGGTTCGGCGGACGCGGTCACCCGCACCCGCGAACTCCTCCAGCAGGAGGGCATCTTCGCGGGCGTCTCCACCGGGGCGGCGCTGCACGCGGCGATCGGCGTCGGCAAGAAGGCGATGAAGGCGGGCGAGCAGGCGGACATCGTCTTCGTGGTCGCGGACGGCGGCTGGAAATACCTGTCGACGGGCGTCTACACGGCCCCCACGACAGAGGCGGCCATCGAAGCACTGCAGGGCCAGCTCTGGGCGTAGGAGCCCCAGCCGACGCTGCGAGTACGTGGGGGCGCGAGCCCCCACGTACCCCCGGTCACGCCGCCAGATGCCGCACCTGGTCCCAGACCGTCGGGTCCAGCACCCCCACCCTTCGGCGGAACTCCTCCACCCCCACATCGCGCAGCTCGTCCGTCTCCAGAAAGCTCGGCCGCCCCCGCGCGTCGCCCACCGTCCCCGGCGGCAGTGAGATCACGCCCTGACTCTCGTCGTGGTACTTGCTCGTGATCTTCGCGACCTGCGCCGTCCCGCCCCGTACCGACAGCACCAGGCAGGGCCTGTCCTTCGACCCGGGGCCGTCCTCGTACGGGACCTCCGCCCACCAGATCTCGCCCGGCCGCGGGCGCCGCTTCGGGCTGCGCCGGGGGCCCGTCGGGCGGCCCGGCGGGCGAGTGCGGCCGCCCGGGCGGCGGGACGCGGTCCGGCCGCGCCCGTCCGTCACCGTGGCGACCAGCGCGATCACCACCACGGCGAGCACCGCGAGCCACCACGACGTGTCCATACCCCAGACGGTACCGGCGCGCCGCCACACACGCGCGCTCCGTCCGAACCGGTGACAGAGCAGGTGAGTTCCCCCACAACGCCCCGCCACCGAGGAGCGTCCGGCCCTTTTGCGCCTTACGCTCGACAGACCGCACGACCCTCTCCCAGCCCTCCCCGTCAACGGAGGTTCAAGCTTCATGAAGCTCACCGTCGTCGGCTGCTCGGGGTCGTTTCCGTCCGCGGAATCGGCCTGCTCGAGCTACCTCGTAGAGGCCGACGGCTTCCGGCTGCTTCTCGACATGGGCAACGGCGCCCTCGGCGAGCTGCAGCGCCACATCGGTCTCTACGACCTCGATGCGATCTTCCTCAGCCACCTTCACGCGGATCACTGCATCGACATGTGCGGGTACTTCGTGGCCCGCTACTACCGCCACGATGGCGGCCGCTGCGACGCCCTCCCGGTCTACGGCCCGGAAGGCACCGAGCAGCGCCTGACCACTGCGTACGCGGACACCCCCTCCGCCACCGCCATGAGCGAGGTTTTCGACTTTCGCACACTGAAGGCGGGCAGCTTCCACATCGGCCCGTTCTCCGTCCGTACGGAGAAGGTGAGACACCCCGTGGAGGCATACGGCATCCGCTTGGAGCACGCCGGCACGTCGCTGACGTACTCCGGCGACACCGGCGTCAGCGAGACCCTGCACGAACTCGCCGACGGCGCCGATCTGTTCCTCTGCGAGGCCTCCTTCACGCACGGCAAGGAGGACGTCCCCGACCTCCACCTCAACGGCCGCGAGGCAGGCGCACACGCCCAGCGCGCGAACGTCGGCCGGCTCGTGCTCACCCACATCCCGCCGTGGACGGACGGGCAGCAGAATCTGGCGGACGCCCGCGTGGTCTACGGCGGCCCTGCCGGACTGGCCGCCCCGGGCGCGGTCTACGAGATCTGAACCCAGAAAGGCGAGCGCGGGCAGCGCACCGGCAGCCACCGCGGCCGCGCCGCGCCACCGAGGGGACGAC
>NZ_JBSFMS010000167.1:0-13521 GCF_053599675.1 Streptomyces sp. NPDC000880
CTTGACATCGCCAGCGACACGCACGAGTCGGGCAAGACGCCAGGCACGGATCTGCGCGAGGGCATCCCGACGCTGCCGGTGCTGCATCTGCGCGCTGCACCAGGTAGTACGCCGACGGGCGGATTTTGTTACGCCGTACCGACGAAGCTCATCGGCGCGCGCCGTATGCGCTTGAGGTCCTCCGCGATGGCCACGGCGGCGCGGCGAAGGAGCTCGTCGTCCCGGATCTTCGGGTAGACGTCGAAGTTGAGGCGGATCTGTAGGGCGGTGATCTCCTCCTCGAGCGGACCCAGACTGAACGGGGACTCCGCGACCGTGACCTTGGCGGGGCGCGGCGCCTCGGCCGGGGCGGTTGGGTTTTGCTGCGCTCGAGGCAGAAGCGCCAGGAAGGCGCGTACGGTCTCGCAGGACGGGCAGTCGCATTCCCCGTCGGATTGATCTTCCTCGGCCTCTACAGGCTGCTCAGCGGCCTCGGTAGGGGCGGTTTCCTTCCGCACCACGTCGGTGATGCTCCTCAGAACGGCCTGCTCCTCGTCAGCGCGGCGTATCGCCTCTCGGAAGATGGTGACCTCCGACTCGGTGACCGCGCGTTCCGCCGGTGTGAGCCGGTACCAGGGGGTCACAGCCACCCCGGCGCGCGCGAGGAACTCGCGGCGGACCTCGTAGTAGTGGCGGGCCAGAGCGGGAGGCATGTTCGTCGTCACGCTTGGGGGAACGTCCGCGGCCGAAATCTGTGACACCCCAGACCTGGGCGCCCGGAGCCCTGAGCTCCTCGAGGAGGCCCCCTTGCAGCCCAATGCCCGCTGGTGCCTGAGCGAAGCGAAGGCACCGGAACTACTTAATGATCGTGCTTGATGGTGTTACTAAAGGGGCCTGAAACGCCGGAAGCCGGGTTTCCGGTGGCCGCTTCACCGGAAGCCGGTTTTTCAGGCCCCGGTGACCGGCGCCTGAAAAACCGGCCCCGGGCGTGCGGGGCCGGCCGGTTGGACATCGCTCCAGGTCAGGGGCTGCGGCGCTTGCGGGCCGTCTCCCAGTGCTGCCAGACCAGCTTCACCGCGACGCCGGCGTGCTCGGCGATCCGGTGCCCGTCCCAGCCGTACGGCTCCTCGGACAGGGCAAGGGCGGCGTCCTGCATGAACGGTAGGGCCGCGTTGCGGCGGGCGGTCGCCTCGGCGACGATGCGGGACAGCTTCGGGAGCTTCTCCGCGGCGTCCGGGATGCGGGGCACCCCGGCGTCCTCGGCCACCTTCGCGCGCTCCTCGGCGCTCAGCTTGCCGGGCACCGGGCGCTTCGAGTCGCCGTACAGGGCCTTGCTCAGAATCTCCCGGTAGGCGTTCGGGTAGACACCCATGACCTTGGCCAGTCCGCGAACGCCCTCGTAGAACCACAGGCTCGCCGCGGCGGCGTTGCGGTCGCCGACGTGCGCGGCGATCTCAACGTCTGCCTGCCGGATGATCTCGGCGGCCTGCTCGACTCGGTCGTCCGGGCGGGCCAGGCGGCCCAGCTGGTCCTTGACGGCGTCTTCCGCGTCCTTGCGGATGCGGGTGTAGTCAGGGATCTCGAGCGTGTGGTGCGGGTAGCCAAAGGCCTTGGGCATGATCGCGGGTCTCCATCTCGGCTTCGACGCATCGGAGCATCAAGGCGAAGGCTGGGGCATCCCCATGCCAAATCACTGGGAAAAGAGTACAGCAGACGGTGTGACCTGTCATGCGGAAGGACCGCGCAGGGTCACTGACCTGTGTCGAAGCACCGCGAACGCGACCCCACCGAGGACCAAGACCCACCCCTGTCCGTCCCTCGCAGTCCGCTCCCCGCCAGCGGTCGGGCCGGTCGGGGTGTCCGTCACCGCGATCCGTCCGAAGCCCAGGTGCGGGCCGTCCGGGAGACGGCAGGCCCACAGCCACAGCTGCCCGAGGCGCAGCCCACGCGGCCGCCGTACGCGGGCCTTCATCGCGATCCGGGGGCTCATGATCGCCAATCCACCTTCCCAGCGAGGCCCTTGGCCCTCCCTGCGGTATTCGGCTGCTGGGAGACGCTGCGGTCGGACTGGAGTCGATGATCTCTGCGCGGCTGATTTCATTGCGAGGCCTGCCTCAGCCCTGGTGCTGTGGGCACAATGCCTTCCGTGCGCCGGGCGGGGGGACGCCTGGGTCTTCGTGACGGTGGAAGGGGCAAGGGGATGGGCTGGGGCGGAGGACGGGTCTTACGCGACCGCAATGTGGTGTTTTACCTGAGCGGTGTGGTGGTCTCGGGCTTTGGTAGCTCTGCTATGGCCAGCGCCTGCCGGGTGGACCAAGTCGCTTACCGGGTCGGACAGTTTGGCTGCCCTTACGACCTTCTGCGTATGGGCCCCCACTCTGCTCGGCCCGCTGATCGGCACACTGGCCGACCGCGCGCGCCGGCGGCCGTTGCTGATCTGGACCAACCTCGGCATGGCCGTGGTGCTGCTGCCGCTTCTCGCCGTTCGTTCCAGCAACGAGATCTGGATCTTGTTCGCTGTACTGATCGTGTACGGAAGCAGCTCGGTGCTGCTGGATGCGGCTGAGGCCGCACTGGTAGCGACCGCTGTACCGGAGACACTGCGCGGCGACTTCAACGGCCTGCGGATGACGGCCAACGAGGGCATGAAACTGGTCGCCCCGCTTCTGGGCGCGCTGCTGTTCGTCCAGTTCGGTGGCCCCGCAGTGGCCCTGCTGGACGCGGCCACCTTCCTGCTTGCTGCCATGGCTTTCACCGTCATACGCGTGTCGGAACCCGCACCCCGCCCGGCTGAAGCCCAACGATGGGGCGCCCAGGTCGCCGAGGGAATCCGGTATCTGCGACATCACCCGGTTCTGCGGCGCCTGGTGCTGGCTGGGGCTGCAACGATGGGCGTGGCCGGGTTGAACGGGGCGTCGGTTTATGCCGTGGTCGATGCTGGTCTTCACCGTCCGCCGGCCTTTGCGGGGGTGCTCTACGCCGTGCAGGGCATCGGCTCCGTAGTCATCGGGTTGTTCGCCGGTGCTCTGCTGCGGCGGATGTCCGAACGAGTCTTCGCCGCAGCCGGAATCATGCTGTTCGCGGTGGGCGTCGTCCTGCGCGTCATCCCCTCGGTGCCCGTAGTTCTGTTTGCCAGCGCGGTGATCGGGGCGGGACTGCCCTGCGTGCTGATCGCGGCTATGACGGCCGTCCAACGCGAGACGCCAAGCGAACTCCTGGGCAGAGTGGCGGCCACCGCAAACACCCTCCTCTTTGTCCCCAATGCCATTGCCCTGGCTACCGGAGCGGGCCTGCTTGCCCTCGTGGACCACCGAGTCCTGCTACTCGTAGCCGGAACTGCAGCGGCTATTGCTGCGGCCAGCTGTCTCCTTGGTAGTCGTGCCCGGACACATGTAGCAGCCCCCGAGCAACGCATCCGTTCGGCGGGTGAGGCAGGCGTAGAAGTCTCTCCTGAACTGGGACAACGCGGTCAATGAATCGTCCCGGACAGCGGCCTGCCGATGATTCACTCCGCTCGGGCCGGTCCCACCTGGAACTGAAGCGGACGTTGCGAGGCTTCGAAACCGTGACGAGAGCCGCCCAACACTTGCACGACCGCGCCCCGGCCGGGGGTCACCCTGACCGGGGCGCAGCATCGGTCATCAGGCCTACTGGCTACTGGCCCCGCCAATTGAAGCCCTCGCTCGGGACCGGGGTCGGCGCGGTGGTCGGCGCGCTGGTCGGCTCGGAGCTGGGGGTGGGCATGGAGGGCGTCGGTTCTGCGGTGGTCGGCGAGACGCTTGTCGACGGCTGCGGGGTGGGCGTGCCGTCGGCGTCCCGGTCGACGAGAGTGCCGATCAGGACGCCGAGGGAGAGCGCGGCGCAGAGCGCGGCCACCAGGACCGCGACGCCGCGGTAGGAGAGTCCGAGCTTGGTGAGCATCTGTTTCCTTCCGGTCTGTGGTTGGGACCGGCGGAGAGTGCACGGCCGGGGGTGCTTGTGGCGCGTGCTGGCCCAGCGGCGTCATCTGCGGACGGTGGGGGCCTTGAAGGCGGGCGCAGCCGGGGCCTTCGGTGCAGCGGGCGCCTTCGGTGCGGCCGTCTTCGGGGAGCTGGGTGCCTTCGCCGCCGGGGCGGCCGTCGCGGCGGTGGCGGCCTGGCCCGACGGCGGGGCAACCATGGAGCCGTCAGCGGCCGTAGACCCGTGACCCGTCCCGTACAGCACACACGGCCGGGGCCCGGCCGGAACGAAGTCGCCGCCCTTGGACGAGACAGCCGGGCAACGCGGCGTAGACCGGCCGCCGTGGTCGTCGGCCGCGGCCACGGTGACGAACAAGGCAGCCAGGGCGGCGAACAGGCCGACGAAGGTGAGCACGGTGAGAACAACGGGGGCCAGGGGCGGGCGCTGGCCGTAGAGGGAGCGGGACACGGGGCGGCCTTTCATCGGGATCAGGTGGGCGGGATGGTCCTCAGCCCGATGCCTTGCGTCGTGTCCACCCGGGAGCCTGTCGCAGCGGCCGCCTACCCTCGATGCATGAGCAGCGTCCCGGAGCCGGAGGAGGCCCGCCCGTGGCGGCCCGAGGACGGGCCGGAGCCGACGGTGACGACGTGGCCGTACCGCGACCGACCAGCGCTCGAGGTGTGGTCCCACGGGAAGTGGCGGTACGCGCCGGTGCTGGCCCGGCAGGACTGGTCAGACGGCTCCGTGTACTACCAGGTGTCGGTCGACCTGCGCGGGGACACGTTGGTGTCCGAACGCATGTACCGGTGGCGGCAGCCAGGCTTGCGGGTGGCGCACGGAAGCCAATCAGCGCCGTCCCGTGGCCCCGGCACGGCAGGCCCGGGGGGAGATCCCCGGACGCGGCCCCAGTGAAGGGGCCGCAGGGGCGTTCGGCTACATGAGCTACGGCGCGGAAGTTGCCGCATTGGCAGCAGTTCTCCGGCAGGGTGAACGGGAGCCACCTGGGCAACGAGACCGGAGCCCTCAGGCGCTACGTGGCTTGCGGCCGCTCGACTTCTTGGCGGGCGCCTTCTTCGCCGTGGTCTTCTTGGCGGCCGCGGTCGTCGACTTCTTTGGGGCCCGCTCCTTCGGTGGCATCTCGTGGACGGTGGCGTCCTCGCCCGTCTCTCCGCGCGAGGCGCGGGCCGCGGCGACGGACTCGTTCAGCGCGGCCATGAGGTCGACGACGGGCGCATGCGGCTTCTCTTCCTCGAAGCTCGGCGGCTCGCGGCCCTCGATCTTGGCGCTGATGACCGCGTTCAGGGCTTCGGTGTACTCGTCCTTGAAGCCGCTCAGGTCTTCCGTGTCGAAGGCCTCGGCGAGGGTGAGCGCGCCCTGCACCTCGTCGTCGTCCACGTCCACCTCGGGCACGGCGATCGCGCTGGGAGGGCGGACCTCGTCCGGCGCCAGGAGCTGCTGCAGAACAAGGACGTTCTCCTTCACCCGCACCAGGCCGAGCCGTGTGCGGTCGCGCAGCGAGTACCGGGCCACGGCCACCTTGTCGGTGCGCTGCAGCGCTTTGACGATCAGCGTGTAGGGCTTGATGGCGATGTCGCCCTTGGGCGCGAGGTAGTACGAGCGGCTGAGCGAGATCGAGTTGACGGACTCGGCCTGGTTGAAGCCGACGACATCGATCGCGCGGACCTCCTCGAGGGGCAGGCTGTCCAGCTCCTCGTCGGTGACCTCCATCAGGGAGCCGTCGGCCAGCTCCCAGCCGCGGCCGATCTCGTCCTGGCCGAGTTGCTGCCCGCACACCTCGCAGGTTTTCCGGTTCCGCACCCGGCCCAAGTCCTTCAGATGGATTTGCCGGAACTTGACACTGTGCGACTCCGTGGCCGGCTCCACCGACACCGGGATGGTGACCAGCCCGAAGCTGATCGCGGTCGATAGCAGGGAAGGCATCTGCTGGTCCTCCTAGCACCCCCGTGACCAGCGTACGAGCGGCACGAGCGGGAGGCGCGGGGAGCTACTGCGCAGGAGCCGCCGCACCAGCCGTGGCGGGCTGCTCGTCGCCGATGTGCCTGAGCGCCATCCGCGCGGCCACCTTCTCGCCCTGGGGGACCTCGGCCCACCATTCGTGCATCAGGATCTCCGTCGCCAGCTCCAGAAGCCGACTCCGGTACAGGCGGTCCGCGTCGATCTGCTCCGGGGTGTAGCCCGGCGAGTCCGGGAAGGTGACTGTCTCGACGGCCGCGCCCATGAGGGGCCGCTCGTAGGCCCGGCCGATCATCGGCTCAACGCTCCAGGGCAGGGAGCGGCAGTGCTGCTCGTACTCGGCTCGTACACGGTCAAGCTGGAGCTGCAGGGCTCTCAGCTCATCAGGGAAGGGATAGGCGGTGCTCACTCGCGTAAGCGTACTCGCGTTCGATTCCGCAGGGATTCGCTGGAGCCCGCCAGGGTCCGCCAGGGTCCGCCAGGGTCCGCCGGTACCCGCGCTGCGCGGGGCTGCCGGATCATGGCCACCATGCCAAACACCGTGTGGACCCTGCTCGTTGCCGCCCTGACCGCCCTGGTCACCACCGTCGCTACCGGACTCCTCGTCACCCCGCGGCTGGAGGCCAGGAAGCGGCGCATCCAAGAGGTCCACACCGCTCGGGACACGTTCTCCTCGAGCGTGCTGACGATCCTGTCGAGCTGTTCACGGCTGAAGAACATGCCGTTGCCGGCCGCCGACGATCCGGACTGCAGCGAGGTGCTGCGCGCCAGGCTCGCCGCCGAGCGGGAACGATGGGTGCAGCAGCTCGACGACGCCACGCTGTGGATGATCGACCACATGGAGACGTTCGGCGTCAGTTGGCCGAGCGACAACCTGCGCAGCCTGATTGCCAACTACGTCGTGCACTCCCGCATTGTGATGCTCTCGGAGCGTGAGGAAGCCGCGAAGGTTGATTTGCTGCTCGAGCTTGCCGAGCCGATTCAGAACATCTTCTTCGTCTACTGGTGGCGCCGCGCACCGCACATGCGCAGCAACCAGCGGCGTCTGACGACTGTCATCGAGGCGCTGGGGGCTCCCGCGACGTGACAAAGCCCCGGCCCCACGAGGGGGGCCGGGGCGCAGCGCCGGGTCATACGGTCAGCTCGTAGTCCTCCAGGAGGTCGTCGAGCTCGTACAGGCCGGTCAGGTAGTCGCGTACCAGGGGCTCCCAGACGGCGCCCAGAAGGCCGGAGAGGACGACCGCGGCCATGACCGGGCAGACGACGTCACCAGCCTGCTGGAAGGCGGAGGACCGGGAGCCCTGCCATGGGTAGGAGCGGCGGAAGGAGACGAGGAGACCGGCCTCCGCCTGGGTGAGGCGCAGTCCGTCGCTCTCTCGGTACCAGGTGCGGGACTTGCCGGTGAGGCACCATGACGGCTTGTCGGCGGAGAACGTGTTGCCGCCCTTGGTGCGCCCGGTGGCGGGGTCGACGGGCCGGTTGCCGCGGGTGTTCATCCGCTCGCCGGGGGCCCAGCCGAGGGCGTCAGCCATCGAGGTGGTGGGGAACGGGGTGAGCGGCTTCGGGTCGGGCAGGGTCACCCAGTCGTGGCGGGTGGCGATCATGAACACGCGCTCCCGGCGGGACGCCACACCGAAGTTGGCGGCCTCCATGATCCGGTAGTCGCTCTTGAACCAGTCGGCGCACTCGAACTCGATGGTCAGGTCCTCGAGGACCTGCTCCGGCAGTTTGCTGGACTGCTCCATGGCCACCCATTTGATGGGCGCGCCTGCGGCCTGCAGTCCGAGCGGCCAGATTGCGACCTCAGCCATCAGACCGATGCCGGGGTCGGTGAGGGGGGCGAGCATGGCGCGGACCTCGTCCCAGGAGGCGCCGGAGCGCGGGGCGTAGCCCTCGTGGTAGCCGAAAGTGGCGCACATTTCGCAGTCGTCGTCGCAGTCGTCGACCTCGTCCACGCGGATGAACCCGGCGGCCTCGCCGCAGTAGCCGATGACCTCGCACAGGATGTCGATGTTGTCCCGCAGGAGTCCGGCGTGCTTCCCTGCGGTCGAGAACGTCGGGCATGGGGGGCTGATGATGACGCCGCTTGTCCAGCGCAGCGCGGGGTGTTCGGGGTCGAGGGTGGTGATGTCGGCGCAGATCCGCTCGTGTCCGGCCGCGCGGGCGGTGGCGCAGGCGTCGGCGGACTTGTCCACGCCGATCGCGTCGACCTTGACGCCGAGGACGGCGCTCATGCCCTCCGACCAGCCGCCGGGACCGGCGAACAACTCAACCCAGCGTTCGGCGTCCTGGGGGCGCTTGGACAGGAGCCAGCGGGCGGGCCACGGCGCGGCGGCAGCCTCCAGTACGGGGCGGACCGCATCGGGGATGGGCAGACCGGCGGCGCGGGCGAGTTCGGCGACGTGAACGGCGGTCTGCGCTTCGGCGGTCAGCGTGCTCATCTGCGGTGTCCTTCGTTCGGGGCTGGCCGGTGGTTGCTCTCCACCAACACCAAAAGAGTACAGCAATGAGACTGATAGGGAATCTGAACAGCGAAAATCCCTGATCAAGTCCCATCGCTGTCACATACTCCGGACAGCGGAACGCCCGGCCTCCCGAGGAGAGACCGGGCGCAGCACCCATCAGCCCGTCAGCGGCGCGCGGCGGACCGGTCGCAGATCCTTCCGCTGTGCTCGGCGATCGGAGTCCGGCACACCGCGCACCGCGGCCCATCGGCCTCGCGCTCGAGGGCGCCCTGCAGGGCGACTTCGGCGCAGCACTCGGCACGCCAGCACACGCACCGGTGGCAGTCCTGGCAGTTCTGCTGCCAGTTGCAGCCGCAGCGGCAGTCGTACGGGCGGCAGCCGTCCTTGTGCTGCGCCGCATCCGCCTGCGCGGTCTCCACCGCGGCGAGGGCGGGGCCCAGCAGCTCGGCGGCGACGGTGAGCATCGCGTACGCCTCCAGTCCGCGGGATGCCTCCACCGACGCGCGGTCGGCCCCGATCGCCGCGGCGTCCAGCCGCTCGGCGTACCGGCTGTTCAGCTTCTCGTGCATGGCGAGCAGGCGGCGCAGGATCCGCACGGGCGAGTGCTGGTCGCAGCCGTCGGGCTTGTCCTCAACGTTGGCGCTGCAGGTGCGGCAGAACGTCCCCGCGATCGGATGGATGTGCACGTTGTGCATCTGGCTCATCAGCTCGATGAGCTCCCCGTTCGCGGCCATCGTGGTGTCGAACAGGCTGCGGATGCGGTCGAGTTCACCGAGGAGGTCCCGGGCGTCCTGGTGCTCGCCGTCGGGCGCGGCGTCCAGGCCGGCCCGGATGGCGTCGTACCGGGCGGCAGGAAGCGGGTCACGGCCGGGGACGTGCTTGCTGGGCATGAGAGGGGTCTCCGATCAGAGAGGGGCCGCGCCCGGGACGACCGGGCGCGGCAGCGGGTCAGCGGGTGAGTTGGTCGGTGAGCGACAGCAGCAGGTCGACACCGACGCCGTGCATGTCGACGGACACGGGGGTGGTGTCGCAGACGCGGGCCGTCGGGTCCAGAGCGGGGGCGGCGTAGCCGTATGGGCCGGTGGCAATGCCGATAGCCAGGCCCCCGTCGTCGAGCTGTTCGACGTCGGTGAACTGCACCAGGTGCGCGGCCAGGCGACGGGCGAGGCGCCCACTGATTCCCCGCAGCGGGTAGCGCGGGGTCGAGTCGGCGGCCCCGGGCAGGAACACCGGGAGCGCCCGCTGCACTGCGACCAGCGGGCCCGTGATCGTCACGTCGCACTTGGGGTTCGTGCCGTGCAGCGTGACCGCGTACCGCACTCCAGCGGGCGTGCCCCACGCCACGACCGAGCTGTTCGGCATCAGGCCGATGTGGTTGTGCGTAACGAGTCCGCGGCCGCGTATGGCCGAACCGATCTCGTTCAGCGTCTCCAGGCGGCCCAACGCGCGGGGCCCGCTGGTGGCGTGGGCGGCGGCCTCGTCGTCGAGGTCGGGCAGCATCGACCGCAGGATCTCCCGCGCGATCGGCTCCGGCGCCATGCGATGGATACGGAGGTCCGGCTCGTACGGCTCACGGCCGGGGAACTGCCACGCGACGTCGGTACGCCACGGGTGCTCAACGAGGACCAGGGCGCGCCCGGACTGCGTGAGGCGGGCGGCGGGCTTCGTCGTCCACCACGCGGCGTACGGCTCCACGGCCCAGGGCTGGCCGTTGCGGGCGGGCAGGAGGGCGGCGACGCGGGCGGCGAGGGTCGGGGCCGGGCGGTGCGCCGTGGCCGGCAGAGCGGTTTCGGTGAGGATCATCGGAAAAGGCCTTCCAGGTGCGGGGGCCGCGCCCCGAGGGTGCGGGGCGCGGCCGTGCGGGGCGAGGGGTCAGATCAGGTGCGGGACGGCGGTGAGCAGCAGGTCCGCACCGATGGGTCCGACCTGGGCGGCGACGCGGGTGGTGTCGTCGGCGCGGTCCGTGTGCTCGTCCTTGGCTGGGAGTGCGATCCACCCCTGCGGCTCGCGGTAGTTGCCGAACTCCAACTCGTCGGCGTCGACCGGCCGGAGCTGCGGGAAGCGGGCCGACAGGTGCCGCGCGAAGCCGCTACTGGCGTCCGTGGGGGCGTGGCCATCGGCCGGGGCCAGGAGGAACGGCAGGAGTCCGTACAGGCCGCTCGCGGGCCCCTGGTAGGTGAGGGTGAGGTTCCCGGCGGTCCCGAACGCGTACAGGCCCCACTCGGCGCCGTTGCCGGTCGTCCACTCAATGCCGGGGCCGTCGATCCGCTGGATGGGCTCGGGGTGCGCGCCGTGGTCGACCAGGTGGAAACCGATCTCGGTCAGGTCTCCGGCCTTGTCGCTGAGGACCTGCTCCCACCCCTTGGCGTGCGCGGTCTGGGTGGCGGCCTCGCTGTCGAGCATCGGCAGGACCCGGCGCAGGACGTGGGCCGCGAGTGCGGCGACGGGGTCCGGACTGGTCACGTCGACGACGGCGTCCGGGGTGACGGCGAAGTCGTCCGGGCGGTCGGCGAACACCTCGATACGGCTTGCCTCCTCGACGACGACCAGAGCGTGGCGGCCGTTGGTGATGCGGGATGTGGCGCAGTTGGAGCGGATGCCGTACTCGGCGGGGCCGACGGTCCACTCGGTGCCCCGGCGGGCGGGCAGGAGAGCGGCGAGCGGGGCGGCAGTCTCGGCGTGGGCAACGGCAGTGGTCACAGCGGTGGTTCCTTCGTTCGGGGTGGTCCCGGGCAGTGCTCTCCGGCCGGGTCATGGGGTCATGCGGGTGAGGCTTGCGTCGCGCCCCGGGGCCGGGGGTTAGCCGGCCTGCGGGGCGCGGGCGGGTCAGGGACGCGGCGCGGTGTCGCGCTCGTGGGCGGTCAGGGCGTCGTCGGCCTGGGACAGTGCGACTGCGATGGATGCGGTCGCCCTGCGGTTGCCGGTGTAGGCGCGGGTCAGCGCGAGGGCGAGCGCCGCGTCGTACAGGCTCCAGGCCGTGCCGAACTCGGTGTTGCTGTCGTGGGCGATGGCCTGCAGCTCGGTGCGCAGGGCGCGGAGCGAGGCACGGTCACGGTGGACGTGCGCACTGGCGAGGGCGGCGCGGGCGGAGCTCTTGGTGAGGCTGACGCTCATGCGGTGTTCCTCCGGTTCGGGGTCGGCCGGTTGCTCTCCGGCCGGGAAGGGTGGTCGCGCGGTGGGGCTTGCGTCCCGCCGGGGCCGCGCCGGGTGGGCGCGGCCCCGGGCGGGGTCAGTCGCGGGTGGCCTTTTCGAACGTGTCGACGGCAACGGCCGACGCACCGACGGCGTAGTTCATCTGCGCGGCGGTGGGGTCGGACGCCTTGCGGACGGCGGCGGTCTGCTTCAGGCCGTCGAGCAGCGTCCAGTACACGGCGTCCCATCCTTCGTCGTTCGCCTGCTCCTCGGACTTGGAGGCGTACATGGCCATGCGTGCCAGGACCTCGGCCATGTCGGCGGCGGCCGCGGACGAGCGGGGCGCGATGGCGAAAGCCTGGTGTGCTTCGCGGGCCTGCTGGACGAGCTCGGCGGCGGTGCCGGAGGCGAGGGTGGTCACGGGGGTGCCTTTCGTTCGGGATGGGTCCGGCGGTTGCTCTGCGCCGGGAGTGGGCCGGGCGGGGCAGGCTTGTGTCACCCCGCCCGGCAGAGGGCCGCTACGGGCGGCAGGCGGCGTCTGTGGCGGCGGTGCAGTCCCTCTGGCAGTAGGTGACGCTGAGGGACGTGAGGAGCGCGCGGACGGCGTTGGTGCCCTGCGCCTTGACGGCGCTTCCGCCGTTGCCGTGGATCAGCTCGGCGCGCAGGACCTTACCGCTGGTCTTGCCGATCGTGATGGTGCCGAACGTGCCGTGCGGTCCGGTGCCGTTGACGATCAGGCGGCGGGTGTTGCCGTGCGGCTTCGTCCAGCTGGGGGCGAGTCCCTTGGACTCGGCAAGTCGGATGATGCCGACGGTGAAGGCAGTCAGGCCGGTGACGTCGAGCTCGGCGGCCGGGGCGGGCGTCTGCGGGGCGGCAGTCGGCTGGTTGCACTGGCGGGCGTTGTCGATGACGACGGATGCCGCAAGGCGGGCGAACTTGCCGTGCAGGATCAGCGCGGCTTCCAGCATCGCGGCCGTCACCTCCCGGTCGCCGGTGGTCTCCAGGTGGCCGTGGACCAGCCCGAGGGCGGTGGCGAGGTTGATCTCCTGGGTTGCCAGGGCGGGGCTCACGGGGTTCAGCGGGCCGGGAACGTCGGGGGTCCTGCCGAACACGGGGGCGGTGACGTACCGGCCGAAGTGGGCGGGGAAACCGGTGCCGGGGTTCTCCTCGGCGACGGTCTCGGCGTCGGCGAGGGCGAGCCACGCGTCGGCCGGGATCGTGTTCGTCACGGTGATGCCGTCCATGATCTGCGGCGGCTCCGTCTCGAACGACAGGGCGGCAACGTCCAGGAGGTCGGCGAGCATCAGCAGCGCGTCGCGGGCGGGGTTGGCGGCGGCGCGGCGGCGGGCGATCTCGGCGAAGGTGCGGGCGCGGAACGCGGCGAGCTGGAGCGTGGTGGCAGGCGTGGCAGTGGTCATGTCGGTGTCTCCGAGGGGTGTGAGGGCCGGGGCCGGGGGCCGGGGGCGCGGAGTGTGCGCCCCCGGCTGGGGGACTGTCAGGCGGCGGCGAGGGCGGCGCGGATGGCCTTGTACTCCGGCTTGCGCGGCTTGTAGTTGGCGACGATCTCGGCGACCTGCGCGGCGGTGTAGCGGTAGACGGTGCGCACGCGGCGGGCGTGGCCGTCGAAGGTGCGGCGGATGCGGGCGGCGCGGCCCCGGATGCCCGCCTTCTTCGCCTGGGTGCGCAGGGCGGCGACTGCGCCGGAGACGTTGTCGCGGTCGGTGCCGGTGGCGATGACGTGGGTGGTCAGGGAGCGGGGGCCGGTGCGGATGCGGTGGGCGGCGATGGCGACGGCGCGGCGCTCGCGGGCGGCGGAGCGGGTGGCGCGGGCACGGTCGCGCAGGACGGCGGCGGCGCGGCGGGCGGTGACAGAAGCCATGGTGTGTTCCTCCGGTTCGGGCGGTGTTGGCGGTTGCTCTCCGCCAACAAGTAAAAGAGTACAGCAATGAGACCCGAGGGGGAATGGGTGCCAGGGAAAAAGATCAGCAATCCCGTGCTTTACCTGGCGAGTTGGCGCCGGATGCTACGCCCG
>NZ_JBSFMS010000168.1:0-12371 GCF_053599675.1 Streptomyces sp. NPDC000880
GTCGCCCACTCGTACACCACCATCACGGTGCCTGCCGCCGGGGACCAGCCGTGCCGGCCTTTTCGCTGGGGTAGTCAGCTCGACATCCGGCCCGTTCGAGCCTTTGACGACGGCAACGACATCACCGAGCAGGCGGTCGCCTCGTACGTCGCCAAGTACGCCACCAAAGCGGCCGAGTCGACGGGCAGTCTTGACCGCCGGATCGGGAACCGGGAAGTCCTCGACCTGCTCGACGTACCCGACCACCCGCGCCGACTCATCGAGGCCTGCCTCGACCTCGCGCCGCTCTATCCGGACCGCAAGCTTGGGGCCTGGGCTCACATGCTCGGCTTTCGCGGCCACTTCTCCACCAAATCCCGCCGCTACTCCACCACCCTCGGCGCGCTGCGCCAGATCCGTGCCGACTACCGAGCCGCCCAGGAACAAGAGGCCGTTGGCGACCCGGACACCGTGCTCGTCCTCGCCTCCTGGCAGTACGCCGGGCACGGCCACACCCCCGGCGAATCCGCACTCGCCGCCACCATCGCCCGCGACATCCAGCTCAACCGCGAAACCGCCCGCGAAGCCCTGCACGACCAACTCGCCCTGGAAGGAGCGTGACGTGAAAGACGAGCTGATGACCGTTCCGCAGATCCTTGCCGAGCTTGGGGGCGTGTCTCGCCGGACCTTCTACCGGTGGCGTGAGCTGGGACAGGGGCCCGCGGCATTCAAGCTGCCCAATGGCGAACTGCGCGTCTGGCGGAGCGATTTCAGCGCGTGGCTCCGCAATCTGGAGGGCGCTGCCGCGTGAACTCGCTCGACGTCAAGATCTGGGGTGTTCGAAAGCGGAACACCAAGAAGCCGTCGTACGACGTCCGCTGGTCAGTGGCCGGCCGGGTCTTCTCGGAGTCCTTCAGGACCAAGGGGCTCGCCGACAACTACCGCTCCAAGCTGATGCGGGCAGCGCGCGACGGCGAGGAATTCGACACTGAGTCCGGCCTCCCCGATTCCATGGTGGAGAAGAAATCGGCTCTGACCTGGTACGCCTTCGCACTGCAGTACCTCGCCATGAAATGGCCGCATGCTGCGCCGAACACGCGCGACGGTATCAATGAATCCCTTGCGTCCGTCACGATGGCTCTCCTCGACGATCGGCCTGGACGCCCGTCCGATGAACTGCTGCGCAAGGCTCTGCGGAACTGGGCCTTTGTCCTTCCGGGTCCTGATGAGCGCGAGCTGCCGACAGAGATCGGCAACGTCCTGCACTGGGTGGCCAAGGCTTCCCGGCCTCTTTCTGACCTGGCTGACCCTGTGATCGGGCGGGCCGTTCTCGACTCGCTCAAGCTCAAGTTGGATGGCACCGCGGCGGCTGCCGAGACCGTCCGGCGGAAGCGCCGAACCCTCGTGAATGCAGTGCACTATGCCGTCGACCTGGAGGAGTTCCCGGAGAACCCCCTCACGTCGATCCGGTGGCAGAAGCCCAAAGTGTCGAGCGAGGTGGACCCACGGGTCGTAGCCAACCCTGAGCAGGCCCGGTCTCTGCTCCATGCCGTCTCGTATGTCGGTGGCTACCGACGCGCCCGTGGGCGGCGGCTCGTGGGCCTGTTCGCCGGGATGTACTTCGGTGGCTTCCGCCCCGCTGAGGTGGTGGGCCTGGCTGAGCCGGACCTGACGCTACCGGCCCTCGGGTGGGGCTCCGCGCTACTGCATCGGACGCGTCCGAGCGTGGGTAAGCAGTGGACCGATTCCGGGGAGAGCCACGACGACCGCGGATTGAAGAACCGGCCGAACGAGGACGTCCGGCGGGTGCCCATCCCTCCCCAGCTCGTCGCCATCTTCCGCGAGCACATCGACACTTTCGGGACCGCTGACGACGGCCGGCTGTTCTTCAGCGAGAACGGGGGAGTGGTCTCCTCCTCGACCTACTACCGGGCCTGGCAGGAAGCAAGGACGATCGCGCTCCCGCCGGCCGCGGTCGCCTCGCCACTCGCGCGTCGCCCGTACGACCTTCGCCACTCTGCGCTCTCCACGTGGCTCAACGCCGGAGTTGACGCCACCGAGGTGGCCGAGCGCGCGGGCAACAGCGTGGAGGTCCTTCTCAGTCGATACGCCAAGTGCCTCGACGGCCGCCAAGAGGTCGCCAACCGCCGTATTGAGGATCTGTTGCGCGAGTACGAGTGACCGCAGACGACGGTAGCTCCGATGCCCCCGACTCGTCCGGGGGCATCGCCATGCCTTGGCCGAGACCGGCGTTCATGTCCTCAGGATTTCCGCGCCGGTGGCTCCGGGGTCTTATGTCGGGCAGGGCCATGAAGCCAGGCCGGCTTCTATCACTCGTTCAGATGCGCCTCTCATGCGCATTACGCGCATGATGCCCAGAATTGACCACGACGTGTTGTATCTACTTACAGGAGTAAAGGATTATGCCCACGTTTGTTGCTCTGCTGAACTGGACCGACCAGGGGGTCCGCGGCTACAAGGACACCCCGCAACGCGCCGAAGCCTTCGCCGCAGCGGCACAGAAGCTCGGGGTGAAGGTCCTGAACCTCTACTGGACCGTCGGTCCGTACGACATCGTGGCTGTCGTAGAGGCGCCCGACGACGAGACTGCCACCGCAGTGCTCCTACAGGTCGGCGCGTTGGGCAACGTCCGTAGCACGACCCTGCGAGCCTTCGGCCGGGATGAGATGGACCGCATCATCGCCAAAGCCACTGGCTGAGGGACTTCAATGTCGAGGATCTGTTGGTACGAGTGAGACGCTCAAGGCGGTACGGATCGAGGCCCCTGGACCTGTCCGGGGGCCTTCGTCACTCCCGGGACTGACCTGCGCCGATGCGCCAAGATCCTGTCCACGAATAGTCCACGGACCCTGACATACGGCCGCTCCGAGCGGCATACGGCTGCACAAGCAACAAGACCCCGGCCTCAGCGTTTCCGCTGGTGACGGGGTCTTTGGGCACCTCATACAGGGTGCCCCCGGCAGGATTCGAACCTGCGCACACGGCTCCGGAGGCCGTTGCTCTATCCCCTGAGCTACGGGGGCGCGTCGCCCTGTTGCCTGGCGACGGATAGAACCCTACCAGCTCCCGCGCGGTCCCCGTGAACAGGTATTTCCGCCTCCCCGAGCCCCGCCCCGAGGTCCGCTCCGCACCCGCCCACGGCGAGCTCAGGTCGCCCGCACGGGGTGGAAGTGGGCAAAACCCGGACGCAGCCCTGCCCGCCGACCTACCCTCGAGTTGTGTCAGGCGTGTCCGGCCGCGTGCTCGTTGTCGACGACAACAGGGTCATCCGGCAGTTGATCAGGGTCAACCTCGAGCTGGAGGGCTTCGAGGTCGTGACCGCGGCCGATGGTGCCGAGTGCCTGGAGGTCGTGCATCGGGTCCGCCCCGATGTCGTCACCCTCGATGTCGTGATGCCCCGCCTCGACGGGCTTCGGACCGCCGCGCTGCTGCGGGACGATCCGCGGACCCGTCATCTGCCGGTCGCGATCATCAGTGCCTGTACGCAGCACGAGGTGGAGAGTGGCCTCGGCAGTGTGGACGCCTTTCTCGCCAAGCCCTTCGAGCCGGCCGAGCTGGTCCGGCTCGTACGGCAGTTGATGCACCGGGAGGGCCCGCCGTCCGTTGACGGCATGCATGGCGCCGGGCGGGCGGAAAGCGCACGGGGCTGACCGCATCGCGAAACCGGTTCGCGAAGGGCCCCCCTCCCTCCCATACGCTTGTCCCGTGACCCCCGCTGAGCTCTCACGTACCGTGCTGCACGCCGTGTGCCGCGCGGTGGAGGACGGTGTGCTGCGCGCGCCCGTGCCCGAGAGCGTCAGCGTCGAGCGGCCGCGGCCCGGTGGATGCGGGGACTACGCCACCAATGTCGCCCTGCGGCTGGCGGGGCCCGCCGGGCAGCAGCCCCGTGCCGTCGCCGAAATGCTGCGGCCCCGCATTGCCGAGGCCCCCGGGATCGCCGGGATCGAGATCACCGGGCCAGGTTTCCTCAACATCACCCTGGACCGCGGCGCGCAGCAGACACTCGTACGGGAGGTGCTGGAGCAGGGCTCCACATACGGACATGGGGACTCCGCCGCCGGCGTCTCCGTCCGCTTCCACGCCGTCGACGAGCTCCGCGCCGTCATCTGGGCCCAGACCGTCCTCCAGCTCCTGCGCTCTCAAGGAGCTCAGGGGGCCGACGTCACACACGGTGCGCCCGAAGCCCTGCACGTCGTCCCCGCCCCCTCGCCGGACCTCGTCGAGCGGCTCGGCCCCGACGCCGCCCGCTGGGCCCTCCTCCGGCCCGCCGCCCACGACCACCCCTCCGCCGGGGACGAGCTCCTCGTACAGCACGAGAGCAATCCCCTCTTCAGGGTCCGGTACGCCCACTCCCGTACCTACGCCCTCATCCGCAACGCCCAGCAGCTCGGCTTCGACAGCGCCCCCCAAACCCACGTCGACGCGCCCGCCCTCACCACCGCCATCGGCGACTATCCCGCCGTCCTCGCCTCCGCGGCCCGCCTTCGCGCGCCCGACCGGCTCGCCCGGCATCTGGAAAGCACCGCCGACGCCCTTCTCGCCTTCCAGCACACCGTGCTGCCCGTCGGCGACGAGAAACCCATGGCCGCCCACCGTTCCCGGCTCGCGCTCGCCGAAGCCGCCGGGCTGGTGCTCGCCGGTGGCCTGTCCCTGCTCGGCATCACTGCCCCTGACTACCTGTGAGAGAAGAATGAGCCGTTCCGCACACCCCGCCGGGCCCCGCCACGCAGACGTCCTGCCCGAAGGGCACTACACCGCCCCGCCCACCGACCTCAACGTCCTCGACGAGAAGGTCTGGGCCCGGACCGTCGCGCGCAACGACGACGGCGCCGTCACCGTCGGCGGGATCGAAGTGACGCGGCTCGCCGAGGAGTTCGGTACCCCCGCCTACTTCCTCGACGAGGCCGACTTCCGCGCCCGCTGCCGTGCCTGGGCCGACGCCTTTGGCAAGGACGCGGACGTGTTCTACGCGGGGAAGGCGTTCCTGTCCCGGGCCGTCGTCCGGTGGCTCAAGGAGGAGGGGCTCAACCTCGACGTCTGCTCCGGTGGCGAGCTCACCACCGCCCTCGACGCCGGCATGCCCGCCGACCGCATCGCCTTCCACGGCAACAACAAGTCCCAGGAAGAGATCGAACGCGCCGTGAGCGCCGGCGTCGGGCGCATCGTCCTTGACTCCTTCCAGGAGATCGTCCGCGTCGCGCACACCGCCCAGCGTCTCGGCAAGCGCCAGCGCGTCCAGATCCGAGTGACCGTCGGCGTCGAGGCGCATACGCACGAGTTCATCGCCACCGCCCATGAGGACCAGAAGTTCGGCATCCCGCTCGCGGGCGGGCAGGCCGCCGAAGCCGTACGACGCGCCCTGAAGCTCGACGGGCTCGAGGTCATCGGCATCCACTCCCACATCGGTTCGCAGATCTTCGACACCTCCGGCTTCGAGGTCGCCGCCCATCGCGTCGTCCGCCTCCTCGCCGAGATCCGGGACGAGCACGGGGTCGAGCTGCCCGAGATCGACCTCGGTGGCGGCCTCGGTATCGCGTACACCTCCGACGACGACCCGCGTGAGCCGCACGACATCGCCAAGGCCCTGGGCGAGATCGTCACTCGCGAGTGTGAGGCCGCGAAGCTGAGGACCCCCCGGATCTCCGTCGAGCCCGGCCGCGCGATCGTCGGGCCCACCGCCTTCACCCTTTACGAGGTCGGCACGATCAAGCCGCTCGATGGCCTGCGTACATACGTCAGCGTCGACGGCGGCATGTCGGACAACATCCGTACCGCGCTGTACGACGCCGAGTACAGCGTCGCGCTCGTGTCGCGGACGTCCGATGCCGCGCCGATGCTCGTCCGCGTCGTCGGCAAGCACTGTGAGAGTGGCGACATCGTGGTCAAGGACGCGTTCCTGCCCGCCGACCTCGCGCCCGGCGATCTGATCGCGGTACCCGCCACCGGCGCGTACTGCCGCTCCATGGCGAGCAACTACAACCACGCACTCCGCCCGCCCGTTGTCGCGGTCAAGGACGGAGAAGCGCGCGTGATCGTCCGACGTGAGACGGAGGAAGATCTCCTGCGCCTCGATGTCGGCTAATGAAATAGACGTCTCGTAATCTGGACAGGGGATAGAAACTTCCGTCCGGTGCGTGAGACTGGATCGCACTCAAGCTTGTGAAGCAAGGAAACGAGGTCGGATGATGCGTACGCGTCCGCTGAAGGTGGCGCTGCTGGGCTGTGGAGTTGTCGGCTCAGAGGTGGCGCGCATCATGACGACGCACGCCGACGACCTCGCCGCTCGTATCGGCGCCCCGGTGGAGCTCGCCGGGGTCGCCGTCCGCCGGCCCTCCAAGGTGCGGGAGGGCATCGACCCCGCGCTGATCACCACCGACGCGACCGCCCTCGTCAAACGCGGTGACATCGACGTCGTCATCGAGGTCATCGGCGGCATCGAGCCTGCCCGCACCCTCATCACCTCCGCCTTCGAGCACGGCGCGTCCGTCGTCTCCGCCAACAAGGCGCTGCTCGCCGAGGACGGCGCGACCCTCTACGCCGCCGCCGAGGAGCACGACAAGGACCTCTACTTCGAGGCAGCGGTCGCAGGCGCGATTCCGCTGATCAGGCCGCTGCGCGAGTCGCTCGCCGGTGACAAGGTCAACCGGGTGCTGGGAATCGTCAACGGGACGACGAACTTCATCCTGGACAAGATGGACAGCTCCGGCGCCGGCTACTCCGAGGCGCTCGACGAGGCCACGGCCCTCGGATACGCCGAGGCCGACCCGACCGCCGATGTCGAGGGCTTCGACGCCGCCGCCAAGGCCGCCATCCTCGCCGGGATCGCGTTCCACACCCGCGTACGCCTCGACGACGTCTACCGCGAGGGCCTCACCGAGGTCACCGCCGCCGACATCGCCTCCGCCAAGCGCATCGGCTGTACGGTCAAGCTCCTCGCCATCTGCGAGCGTGCCGCCGACGGCCGGTCGGTCACCGCCCGGGTGCACCCGGCGATGATCCCGCTCAGCCACCCGCTCGCCTCCGTCCGCGAGGCGTACAACGCCGTCTTCGTCGAGGCCGAGGCCGCCGGGCAGCTGATGTTCTACGGTCCCGGCGCGGGCGGCTCGCCCACTGCCTCCGCGGTCCTCGGCGATCTCGTCGCCGTCTGCCGCAACAGGCTCGCCGAGTCCACAGGGCCCGGCGAGTCCGCGTACACCCAGCTGCCCGTGAGCCCCATGGGCGACGTGGTGACGCGGTACCACATCAGCCTCGACGTGGCCGACAAGCCGGGCGTGCTCGCCCAGGTCGCGACGGTCTTCGCCGAGCACGCCGTATCGATCGATACGGTCCGCCAGCAGGGCAAGGACGGCGAGGCATCCCTCGTCGTCGTCACCCACCGCGCGCCCGACGCCGCCCTCTCCGGGACCGTCGAGGCGCTGCGCAAGCTCGACACCGTGCGCGGTGTCGCCAGCATCATGCGTGTTGAAGGGGAGTAAGGAACCCATGACGACGAACGGCACCCACCAGTGGCGCGGCATCATCGAGGAGTACCGGGACCGTCTTCCGGTGACGGACACGACGCCGGTCGTCACGCTGCGCGAGGGTGGCACGCCGCTCGTCCCGGCGCAGGTCCTCTCCGAGCGCACGGGCTGCGAGGTGCACCTCAAGGTCGAGGGCGCCAACCCCACCGGGTCCTTCAAGGACCGCGGCATGACCATGGCCATCACCAAGGCCAAGGAGGAGGGCGCGCAGGCGGTCATCTGCGCCTCCACCGGCAATACGTCCGCCTCGGCCGCAGCCTATGCCGTACGGGCCGGAATGGTCTGCGCGGTCCTGGTCCCCCAGGGCAAGATCGCCCTCGGCAAGATGGGGCAGGCGCTGGTGTACGGCTCGCGCATCCTCCAGGTCGACGGGAACTTCGACGACTGCCTGAACCTCGCCCGCCGCCTCTCGGAGAACTACCCGGTGGCGCTGGTCAATTCGGTCAATCCGTACCGCATCGAGGGACAGAAGACCGCCGCGTTCGAAATCGTCGACGCGCTCGGCGACGCCCCCGACATTCATGTGCTGCCCGTCGGCAACGCCGGCAACATCACGGCGTATTGGAAGGGGTTCAAGGAGTACGCCGCGGACAAGATGTCGACGCACACCCCCCGGATGTGGGGCTTCCAGGCCTCCGGCTCGGCCCCGATCGTCCGCGGCGAAGTGGTCAAGGACCCCTCCACCATCGCCACCGCGATCCGGATCGGAAACCCGGCCTCCTGGCAGTACGCGCTCGCCGCGCGCGACGAGTCGGGCGGTCTCATCGACGAGGTGACGGACCGTGAGATCCTGCGCGCGTACCGGCTGTTGGCCTCGCAGGAGGGCGTCTTCGTGGAGCCCGCGTCGGCCGCGTCCGTCGCGGGTCTGCTGAAGGCCGTCGAGGCCGGCAAGGTCGACCCGGGCCAGCGGATCGTCTGCACGGTCACCGGCAACGGACTGAAGGACCCGGACTGGGCGGTCGCCGGAGCACCGCAGCCGGTCACCGTGCCGGTGGACGCCGCCGCGGCCGCCGAGCACCTCGGTCTGGCCTAACTTCGCCATTTCCGCTTGCGTTGGTTTCCCCGGGCACCCCGGGGAAAGCAACGCAAGCGGGACAGTGGTGTACGTAGGGGCACAGCAGGCTTACGACACGCATCGTGCGCCTCCTGTGCGCCCTATGTCGCCACTGAACCTTCCTTCGATAAGCTGTACCGAACCCGCCCCGCCGCATATGCCGCGGTGTTGTTGCCGTTACGGCCCACGGGTGTTCGCCTCTCGAAAAAAATCTCGCAGTCAGAACCAAGGAGAGTCATCGAGCGATGGCCGGTCCAGCGTTCCGCGCCGCCGCCGTCCGGGTGCGCGTCCCCGCCACCAGCGCCAACCTCGGCCCGGGCTTCGACGCCCTCGGGCTGTCCCTGGGGCTGTACGACGACGTCGTCGTCCGGGTCGCGGACTCCGGTCTGCACATCGACATCGCGGGCGAGGGCGCCACGACGCTGCCCCGCGATGAGAGCCATCTGCTCGTACGTTCCCTGCGTACGGCATTCGACCTGCTGGGTGGGCAGCCGCGCGGCCTCGAAGTGGTCAGTGCCAACCGCATCCCGCACGGGCGCGGCCTGGGATCGTCGTCCGCGGCCATCTGCGCCGGCATCGTCGCCGCCCGCGCCGTGACCATAGGGGGCGACACCAAGCTCGACGACGCGGCGCTGCTGGAGCTCGCCACCGAGATCGAGGGGCACCCCGACAATGTCGCCGCCTGTCTGCTCGGCGGCTTCACGCTCGCCTGGACCGACGGGGGAGCGGCGCGCGCCATCAGGATGGATCCTTCTCATTCCGTCGTTCCGGTGGTTTTCGTCCCCAGCAAGCCGGTGCTCACCGAGACGGCACGCGGACTGCTTCCGCGCACCGTCCCCCATGTGGACGCCGCGGCCAACGCGGGCCGGGCCGCCCTGCTCGTCGAGGCGCTGACCAGGCGTCCCGAGCTGCTGCTGCCGGCTACCGAGGACCGGCTCCACCAGGAGTACCGCGCCCCGGCGATGCCGGAGAGCGTGGCCCTGGTCAACCGACTGCGCGCCGACGGCGTCCCCGCAGTCATCTCCGGTGCGGGCCCCACGGTGCTCGCACTGGCCGAGGACGGTGTGGCCGACAAGGTCGCACGACTGGCGGGCGAGGGGTGGGCGGCCAACCGCCTCACCTTCGACGCCGCGGGAGCGAGTGTTCTGCCGCTCGCCACGTAGTGACACGAGATTGCCGGTGACGGAGAGGGGGAATGTTTGTTGGAGCCGGTAGTGTTAACCTCAAGTCTGCAGCCGACGTCTTTGTGGCGCAGTGCTTCGTGTCCCCATTCGGGACCAACATTCTTCCGGGAGCCTCCCCAACTGCCTGAGCAGCCTGCCTGAGCAGTTTCGAGCACGCTCCGGAACCGGCACGACACCCCTCGCTTTTCCAGGAGTGGGCCGAGCAGGGGGACCTCGGGCCGGGCCTTGCATGTTCTATCTCTCCGCCGTTAATTCCCGGCGGGACCACCGCCCCGGCACGGTCCGCACAGACCGACGTCGGACAGCACAACCGGTCGCCGAGCCAGAAGGCCGACGTCCGCTCCAGGGAAGGACCCTTCGTGAGCGACACCACCGATCTGATGGGCGTGACTGCCGACAGCAGTGTCGACACCTCCGCGCCCGCCGCAGGTGCTGCCTCTGGCACCACCTCACGGCGCCGCCGCTCCGGCACCGGCCTCGAGGGCATGGTCCTGGCCGAGCTGCAGCAGGTCGCGTCCGGCCTCGGGATCAGGGGCACCGCGCGGATGCGCAAGAGCCAGCTGATCGAGGTCATCAAGGAGGCGCAGGCTGGGGGTACCTCCCAGAGCGCAGGCTCTGGGGGAGGCTCCTCCGCTCCGGCCAAGACCGCCGAGGCGGGCACCGGCGACGCCGAGACCAAGCCGAAGCGGCGCGCCACCTCCAAGGCGCGTACGGGCGACGCTGCCGCCGCCGCGGAGAAGGCCGACAAGGCCGACAAGGCCGTGTCCCAGCAGCAGATCGACATCCCTGGCCAGCCGGCCAGCGACGATCAGCCGGCCGGGGAGCGCCGTCGTCGTCGGGCCACCGCGCAGGCGGGCAGCCCGGACGCCAAGACCGACGTCAAGGCCGAGGGGGCCGTCGACGTGAAGACGGAGGCGCAGCCGGAGGCCAAGGCCGAGGCCGCCACCGCCGTGTCCCAGGACGGCGCCGAGGGCCGTCGCGACCGCCAGGAGCGGGGCCAGCGTGGTGAGCGCGGCGGCGAGCGCGGCGAGCGCCGTGACCGTCAGCGCGACCGCCGCGGCGGCAAGGGCGACGAGCAGCAGCAGGGCGGCCAGCGCCAGCAGCGCCAGGGCGGCCAGCAGGGCCCGCCGAGCGCCGGCCCGCAGGACGACTTCGACGACGAGGCGGGCGGCCGTCGTGGCCGTCGTGGCCGTTACCGCGACCGCCGTGGCCGTCGCGGCCGCGACGACTTCGCCACCGGCGAGCCGCAGGTCTCCGAGGACGACGTTCTGATCCCCGTCGCGGGCATCCTGGACATCCTCGACAACTACGCGTTCATTCGTACCTCCGGTTACCTGCCGGGTCCGAACGACGTGTACGTCTCGCTCGCCCAGGTCCGCAAGAACGGTCTGCGCAAGGGTGACCACGTCACCGGCGCTGTGCGCCAGCCGAAGGAGGGCGAGCGCCGCGAGAAGTTCAACGCGCTGGTCCGCCTCGACTCGGCGAACGGCATGGCGGCCGAATCCGGGCGCGGGCGCCCGGAGTTCAACAAGCTGACCCCCCTGTACCCGCAGGACCGGCTGCGCCTCGAGACCGACCCGGGCGTGCTGACGACCCGGATCATCGACCTCGTGTCGCCGATCGGAAAGGGCCAGCGAGGCCTGATTGTGGCCCCGCCGAAGACCGGCAAGACCATGATCCTGCAGGCGATCGCCAACGCGATCACGGTCAACAGCCCCGAGTGCCACCTGATGGTCGTCCTCGTCGACGAGCGTCCCGAAGAGGTCACCGACATGCAGCGGTCGGTCAAGGGCGAGGTCATCTCCTCGACCTTCGACCGCCCGGCCGAGGACCACACCACGGTCGCCGAGCTGGCCATCGAGCGCGCCAAGCGTCTCGTCGAGCTGGGTCACGACGTGGTCGTGCTGCTGGACTCGATCACCCGTCTGGGCCGTGCGTACAACCTTGCGGCCCCCGCGTCCGGACGCATTCTGTCCGGTGGTGTCGACTCGACCGCGCTCTACCCGCCGAAGCGCTTCTTCGGCGCCGCGCGCAACATCGAGGACGGTGGCTCGCTGACCATCCTGGCCACCGCGCTGGTCGAGACCGGCTCGCGCATGGACGAGGTGATCTTCGAGGAGTTCAAGGGCACCGGCAACATGGAGCTCAAGCTCGACCGCAAGCTCTCCGACAAGCGCATCTTCCCGGCGGTGGACGTGGACGCGTCCAGCACCCGTAAGGAAGAGATCCTGCTCGGCAGCGACGAGCTCGCCGTCGTCTGGAAGCTGCGCCGGGTGCTGCACGCGCTCGACCAGCAGCAGGCCATCGAGCTGCTGCTGGACAAGATGAAGCAGACCAAGTCGAACGCCGAGTTCCTGCTGCAGATCCAGAAGACGACTCCGTTCGCCGGAGGCAACGGCAACGACTGAGGTTCACCGAGGCCGCGGCCGGGAGATCTTCGCCACAGCCATCAGGCGTGACGCGGCTCCCGCGCCCCGACTCACCGCCCGCCGAACTCGCAGGTGAGAACGGAGAGTCAGGCCCCGCAAGCATTACGCTGCGCCCGCCGTGCACCGCGTGAGCAGGTCCTCAACCCAGGAATGCCGCAGTGGTCGCCACGAACCGGTCGGCGTC
>NZ_JBSFMS010000169.1:0-12333 GCF_053599675.1 Streptomyces sp. NPDC000880
GCCCGTCCGGCGATTGAGGACAGGGGTCCGGGGCGGAGCCCCGGTTCAGAGGTACCGCTTCAGCTCTCGCCGCGCCAGCGAGCGCTGGTGCACCTCGTCCGGACCGTCTGCCAGCTTCAACGTCCGCGCCGCCGCCCACAGTTCGGCCAGCGGGAAGTCCTGGCTGACACCGCCCGCGCCGTGCACCTGGACCGCCTTGTCGAGGATGTCCACGACCGCGCGCGGGGTGGCGATCTTGATTGCCTGGATCTCGGTGTGCGCACCGCGGTTGCCGACCGTGTCCATCAGCCAGGCCGTCTTCAGTACAAGCAGCCGCAGTTGCTCCACCGTGACCCGGGCATCCGCGATCCAGTTCTGTACAACACCCTGCTGGGCGATCGTCTTGCCGAACGCCTCACGGGACACGGCTCGCCTGCACATCAGCTCAATGGCCCGCTCGGCCATACCGATCAGCCGCATGCAGTGGTGGATGCGGCCCGGCCCGAGGCGCGCCTGGGCGATGGCGAAGCCGCCGCCCTCCTCGCCGACGAGGTTCGACGCGGGCACCCGGACATTGTTGAAGACGACTTCCGCGTGGCCGCCGTGGGAGTGGTCCTCGTAGCCGTACACCTGCATGGCGCGCCGGACCTCCAGACCCCGGGCGTCGCGGGGCACCAGGATCATCGACTGCTGGCGGCGGATGTCCGCGCCGTCAGGGTCGGTCTTGCCCATCACGATGAAGATCTTGCAGTCGGGGTTCATCGCCCCGGAGATGTACCACTTGCGGCCGTTGATGACGTAGTCGTCGCCGTCCCGGTCGATCCGCGTCTGGATGTTCGTCGCGTCCGACGAGGCGACCTCCGGCTCGGTCATCGCGAAGGCGGACCGGATCTCGCCGGCGAGCAGCGGCTCCAGCCACTGCTTCTTCTGCTCGTCGGTGGCGAACTGCGTGAGCACCTCCATGTTCCCGGTGTCGGGGGCGGCGCAGTTCAGCGCGGTGGGTGCCAAGTGCGGGCTGCGGCCGGTGATTTCGGCCAGCGGTGCGTACTGGAGATTGGTCAGCCCCGCCCCGTACTCCTCGTCCGGCAGGAAGAGGTTCCACAGACCCTGCTTGCGTGCCTCGGTCTTGAGCTCTTCGACGATCGCCGGGGTGTCCCAGGGCGAGGCCAGCTTCGCGCGCTGCTCGTGCTCGACCGTCTCGGCCGGGTAGATGTGCTCGTCCATGAAGGCGAGCAGCTTGGCCCGCAGCTCCTCGGTGCGCGCGTCGAATGCGAAGTCCATGTGTGTACTCAGCCTTCCTGGAGGGTGGTGAGGCCGTGCTTGATGAAGAGGGGCACGAGATCGCCGATCCGGTCGAAGCCGGGGCCGACGGTCTGGCCGAGGGTGTAGCGGTAGTGGATGCCCTCGAGGATCACGGCGAGCTTGAACCAGGCGAAGGCCGTGTACCAGGCGATGGCGGAGGTGTCGCGGCCGGACCGGACGGCGTACCGCTCGATCAGCTCGGCCGCCTCCGGGTGGCCCGCCGCGCCCGCGGTGGTGCTGATGGGGGAGTCGGGCAGCTCCAGCTTCTTGCTGTACATCACCAGCAGCCCGACATCGGTCAGCGGATCGCCGAGCGTCGACATCTCCCAGTCCAGCACGGCCTTGATCCGGTCGTCCGCGCCGACCAGGACGTTGTCCAGGCGGTAGTCGCCGTGGATGACGGTGGGGGCGGGGGACGCCGGCAGTTCGCGGCCGAGCGCCGCGTGCAGCTCGTCGATGCCGGCCAGTTCGCGGTTGCGGGAGGCGTCCAGCTGCTTGCCCCAGCGGCGCAGCTGCCGGTCGAGGAAGCCCTCGGGGCGGCCGAAGTCGCCCAGGCCGACCGACTCCGGGTCCACAGCGTGCAGTTCTACGAGGGTGTCGACCAGGCCGAGCACCGCGTCCCTGGTGCGCTCGGGTCCCAGCGGCGCCAGCTCCTCGGCCGTGCGGTACGGAGTGCCGTCCACGAACTCCATGACGTAGAACGGCGATCCGATCACCGATTCGTCCTCGCACAGCAGCACCGGCTCGGGCACCGGCACGGCGGTCGGGTGCAGCGCGCTGATCACCCGGTGCTCGCGCTTCATGTCGTGCGCGGTGGCCAGCACATGTCCGAGGGGAGGCCGGCGGACCACCCAGCGGCCGGTACCGTCGGTGACGGAGTATGTGAGATTGGACCGGCCGCCCTGGATCAGCCGGGCACTGAGCGGTCCGCTCACCAGACCCGGCCGCTCGCGGTCGAGATAACCGCGCAGCTGCTCGGGATCGAGGCCTGGCGGCGGGACTGAGCTCATCGGGGGCACCTCCGGGGGGCGGGTGGAACCGGTCCCGCTCATGATGACCGACCAGTCGGTATGTAGTCCAGTGCGCAGCGCGAACCCAGGCCTGGCTCACAGGCGGGACAGCACTCGGCGAGGCAGGCACGGCTCAAGCGTGGCTGGACTCAGGCGTGGCAGGACTCAGGCGTGGCAGGACTCAGGCGGGGCAGGCCGCTGGGAGCCGGCTCGGCGGGGTCGACTCAGTGCTCGTCCCAGTGCCCGTCGTGCTCGGCGTGCCGGTGTTTGTCGTGGGCGTAGTCGACGTGGTCGCCGTGCTCCAAGGCGGGGTGACCGCAGTGGGGTCCGTGCTCGTGGGCGTGCCCGCTGTGCGAGACATGCTCGCCGGGCTCGCACTCGTCCCAGTGGCCGGAGTGCGCCTTGTGGAGGTGGCCGTCGTGCGCGTAGTCGACGTGGTCGTTGTGCGGGATCTCGGTATGCCCGCAGGCCGGACTGTGGGTGTGCTCGTGCGTGGGGTGTTCTTGATGGAGAACCGCCATGGTGTTCACCTTTGATGCGATTCACGGCATCTGTCGCTGTCCAGGCTAGTCTTCGACGCCCTGCCTGTTGTCACACAACCATCGCGACGGCGAACCCGGCCAGCGCGACCGTACAGGCCACGGCCGCCAGCGCGGCCCGCACCGACAGCACCTGCGGGCGGGACCGGGCGCCCAGCGCGTGCACCCGCCGGTGGGCCACCCGCAGAAATCCCAGCCACACAAGCGCGCTGAGCGCCACCGCGACCAACCCGGCCGTGCTCAGACCGCCGCCCGCCACCTGCCGGGCCGCGAGCACGGCCGCCACCGTGAATGTCAGCGTGGTCCTGCGCCACGCCAGCCGGGTCCGCTCGGGCTGCAGCCCCGGATCCCGCTCCGGCATGGCCGTCAACGGCCGCTCTCCCAGCCGAACAGCACGACCACCACCATCGCCACCGCCACGACGGCGATCACGACACTGAGCAGGACCGGGAACCGGGACACGGGCAGATCCTCACCCCGCCGCATGGCGCGCTCACAGCGCACCCAGTGATTGACGGCCCGCAGCGCGCACAGCACTCCGGCGCCGAGCAGCCCGAGCGCCAGCCCCGCCCGCACTCCCCAGGGCAGGTCCGGCAGGAACTGATCGACGGCGAACCCACCGCCGATGAGCGCGAGCGCCGTACGGAGCCAGGCGAGGAAGGTCCGCTCATTGGCGAGCGAGAACCGGTAGTCGGGGGTCTCGCCCTCCTCGCGCAGCCGCCGGGGCGCGAACCACAGCCGCAGGCTCTGTCCGAAGTCGCTCACGCGTCGCACCCTACATAGGGATTTGTCAGTGGCCCCGGTGTGCCCGACTCAGACCGCGCCGTGCGCCCGCAGCCGCTCGTACGCAGCGAGCCCGTCCGGCACCCACTCCCACTCGGTGAGCCGCCGCTGAAGTTCCTCCGGCGGCAGGAAGTCGTACCAGGCGACCTCCTCGGCCTGCGGGTTCACCGGCAGCTCGCAGCGCACCTCGTACACAGCCGACCACCAGGTCTGATCGCCGCTTTCGTAAAGGAACTTGAACAGCGGCGCGGGCTGGGGGAGTCCAAAGACCCCCAGCTCCTCCTCGGCCTCGCGCAGCGCCGCCGCGTCGTAGCTCTCGCCCGCGCCGACGACGCCGCCCACGAACATGTCGTAGAGCGAAGGGAAGACCAGCTTCGTCGGCGTACGGCGATGGACGAAGATCCTGCCCTGCGCGTCCCTGACCAGGATGAACGCGCAGCGGTGGCGCATGCCGCGCGCGTACGCCTCGCCGCGGGGGGCCTGGCCGATCACCTCGTCCTGCTCGTCGACGATGTCGAGGATTTCGTCAGCGGGAGTCATGCTCCAATCCAATCACTGGTGAACGGTTGACGAGTTACTGCCCCGTACAGAGGATCGGTCCCATCGCATTTTGCCCCCGGCAAGGATGGAACCCATGGCGTACGACGCTGATGTGCTCGTGATCGGGGCAGGTCTCGCGGGCCTGGTGGCCACCGCGGAGCTCGTCGACGCCGGGCGCAAGGTCATCCTGCTCGACCAGGAACCGGAGCAGTCGATCGGCGGTCAGGCGCACTGGTCCTTCGGCGGATTGTTCTTCGTCGACTCGCCCGAGCAGCGCCGGATGCGGATCAAGGACAGCCGGGCCCTCGCGTTCCAGGACTGGCTCGGCACAGCGGGCTTCGACCGCGACGAGGACCGGTGGCCCCGCCAATGGGCCGAGGCGTACGTCGACTTCGCGTCCGGCGAGAAGCGGTCCTGGCTGCACGCGCAGGGGATGCGGTTCTTTCCGGTCGTCGGCTGGGCGGAGCGCGGCGGCTACGACGCCACCGGCCACGGCAACTCCGTACCGCGTTTCCACGTCACCTGGGGGACGGGCCCCGGCGTCGTCGCCCCCTTCGAACGGCGCGTCCGCGAAGGGGTGGCGCGCGGCCTCGTCCAGCTGAAGTTCCGCCACCGCGTCACCGGCCTGAGCAGCAACGCGGGTGCGCTGGACACAGTGAGCGGCGAGGTCCTGGAGCCGTCCGACGCAGAGCGCGGCACAGCGAGCAGCCGCGAGGTCGCCGGAGCCTTCGAGTTCCGGGCCCAGGCGGTGATCGTCGCCTCGGGCGGCATCGGCGGCAACCACGATCTCGTACGCGCCCAGTGGCCCGAACGGCTCGGCACCCCGCCTCAGAAGATGCTCTCCGGCGTCCCCGCACACGTCGACGGGCTGATGCTCGGCGTCGCGGAGCGCGCGGGCGCGAGCCACATCAACCGCGACCGGATGTGGCACTACACCGAAGGCATCGAGAACTGGAACCCGATCTGGGCCAGGCACGGCATCCGGATCCTGCCCGGCCCGTCGTCGCTCTGGCTGGACGCGCGCGGCAAGCGGTTGCCCGTCCCGCTCTTCCCCGGCTTCGACACTCTCGGCACTCTCGAGCACATCATGAAGTCCGGCTACGGCTACACCTGGTTCGTACTCGACCAGAAGATCATCGGCAAGGAGTTCGCGCTGTCGGGCTCCGAGCAGAACCCCGACCTGACGGGCAAGTCGGTCCGCGATGTGATCGGGCGCGCCAGGGCGGATGTGCCGGGACCGGTGAAGGCGTTCATGGACCACGGCGTGGACTTCGTCGTCGAGAAGGACCTCGCCGCTCTCGTACGGGGCATGAACGCGCTCACCAGGGAGCCGCTGATCGACGAGGCCGAGCTGCGGCGCGAGATCACCGCGCGGGACCGGGAGATCAAGAACCCGTTCACCAAGGACCTCCAGGTCACGGCCATCCGCGGGGCCCGCAAGTATCTGGGCGACAAGCTCATCCGTACGGCCACGCCGCACCGCATCCTCGACCCGAAGGCGGGACCGCTGATCGCCGTACGGCTCAACATCCTCACCCGCAAGTCGCTCGGCGGTCTGGAGACGGACCTCTCCTCGCGGGTGCTCGTCGAGAAGGGCGAGCCGCTGCCGGGGCTGTACGCGGCGGGCGAGGCGGCGGGTTTCGGCGGCGGGGGTGTGCATGGCTACCGCTCGTTGGAGGGCACGTTCCTGGGGGGCTGCATGTTCTCGGGGCGTGTGGCGGGGCGCGCGGCAGCGAAGGCGGTCGGCTAGGCGGCCGGGGGCAGCGCCTGCGGCGGGCCTGGGGGAAAACCACCCGGCCCCCTAGAACCGCTCCACGACCCGGAACCGCTACGCCACCACCAGCGTGTCGTCGTCCACCGCGAACCCCGGTTCGCCCAGCGCCTGCCGCATCTCAGCCCCGTGCCAGAACGCCTCATGCCCCGCGCGCCGCTCCGCCACCGACGCATCGCCTTCGCCCTCGTCCAGCGCGTGCCGCAGATCGACCTGCCCGAGCCGCAGCACCCGTACCTCCGTCAGCTCGATCACCGCGACCTCCCGCCCGTCCGAGTCGATCAGCGCCGAACGCTCGCCGACCGGCGGCAACTCCTCCTTCTCGGCGCCGGACAGTACGGCGGCCACCAACTGGTCGCGCAACGGCCCGGGACAGGCGAGCAGATACGGCTTCAGCGGTTCACGTTTCTCCATGGGGCCAGCGTACGAAGTGTGACGGAAATCTGACGCGCACCTGTTTTCCCTGGCGTCGGGCAGCCCCGAGTGTTCGAATCGAGGGGTGACCACACACCACCCTGATGCCGAGGGCGCCCCCGTCGGGCGCCGCTTGGTGCTCGGCATGCTCGGACTTGGCGCGGCCGGCGTCGCGGGGGCGCCGTATCTGCAGCGCGGGCTCGAATCCTTCCTCGGCGCGGCCTCGGACAAGGACCCGACCGGGCTGAGCGGGCTGCTGCCCAACGGCGGCGGCTTCCGCTACTACTCGGTCGCCTCCTCCGTGCCACAGAAGGACGACCAGAGCTACCGGCTGACCGTCGACGGGCTGGTCGACCGCCCCGCGACGTATACCCTCGACGCGCTGCGCAAGTTGCCGCAGACCCGTGTCGTACGCGACGTCCAGTGCGTCACCGGCTGGCGCGTCCCCGACACCCCCTTCTCGGGCGTCAAGCTGTCGTTGCTGCTGGACGCCGCCGGTGTACGCCCGCAGGGCAAGGCGATCCGCTTCACCTGCTTCGACGGCACCTACAGCGAAAGCCTCACGCTCCCGCAGGCGCGCCGCGACGATGTGCTGGTCTGTCTGCAGATGCAGGACAAGCCGGTCAGCCACTCGCACGGCGGCCCGGTCCGGCTGTATGTCGCGCCGATGTACTTCTACAAGTCGGCGAAATGGCTCTCCGGGATCACCGTCACCTCCGACGTCCAGCCCGGCTACTGGGAGGAGCGGGGATATGACGTCGACGCCTGGGTCGGCCGGTCCAACGGCCGCAGCGACACCCCCACCGTCTGAACGGCCCGCGCGCGTACGGCGTTTCAGCCGCGCCGAGCGCTGGGTGCACCGCGTGACCGCCGCGCTGATGCTGCTGTGTGTGGCGACCGCCGCGGCCCTGTACGTACCACAGATCGCCGAACTCGTCGGCCGCCGCTATCTGGTGGTCACCATCCACGAGTGGTCGGGACTGCTGCTCCCCGTGCCGTTCCTGCTCGGGCTCGGCTCGCGCGCCTTCCGGGCCGATCTGCGCAGGCTGAACCGCTTCGGGCGGCACGACCGGACGTGGTTGCGCGCGGTCGGGCGGCGCGACCACCGGCCCGAGTCCCGTCCCGCGGGCAAGTTCAACGCCGGGCAGAAGGTCTACGCGGCGTGGATCGCGGGCGCGGTTCTGGTGATGCTCGCGACGGGGCTGCTGATGTGGTTCACCTCGCTCGCGCCGTTGGTGTGGCGTACGAGCGCGACCTTTGTGCACGACTGGCTGTCGCTCGCCATCGGCATCGTGCTCTTCGGACACATTGGAATGGCGCTCGCCGACCCGGAGTCGCGGAGGGGTATGCGTACCGGGTCGGTCGAGCGCCCGTGGGCACAGCGGGAGCACCCGCTGTGGCTGAAGGACGAGTAACTGGACGAGTAGCTACGAGTAGCCGGGTGAGTAGCTATAGGACGAGTGACAACAGCAGGACAAAGCCGATGCCGACGACGGAGATGATGGTCTCCATCACCGACCAGGTCTTGATCGTCTGGCCGACCGTCATCCCGAAGTACTCCTTCACCAGCCAGAACCCGGCGTCGTTGACATGGCTGAAGAAGAGCGAGCCCGCGCCGATCGCCAGCACCAGCAGGGCCGCGTGCGAAGTCGACATGTCGGCCGCGAGCGGCGCGACAAGCCCGGCGGCGGAGATCGTCGCCACGGTCGCCGAGCCGGTCGCGAGCCGGATCGCCACCGCGATCAGCCAGGCCAGCAGCAGCGTCGGAATCGCCCAGTCCTTGGAGAAGTCCAGGATCATCTGGCCCACGCCGACGTCGATCAGGGTCTGCTTGAAGCCGCCGCCCGCGCCGACGATCAGCAGGATGCCCGCGATCGGGGCGAGTGACTTCTCGACGGTCGAGGAGATCCGGTCCTTGGTGAAGCCGGCGGCGCGGCCCAGCGTGAAGATGCCGACGATCACCGCGGCGAGCAGTGCGATCAGCGGCGAGCCGATGACGTCGGTGACGCGCTGGATGCCGCTGTCGGGGTTGTCGACAACGATGTCCACCAGCGCCTTGATCAGCATCAGGACGACGGGCAGCAGCACGGTGGTCACGGTGGCGCCGAAGCCGGGCCGGCGCTCCAGGTCCTCCGAGGGACGGGCGGGGATCATCTTCTCCGGCGCCGGGATGTCGACCCAGCGAGCGGCGTACCGGGAGAACACCGGCCCCGCGATGATCACGGTCGGGATGGCGACCACCACACCCAGCGCCAGCGTGACGCCGAGGTTGGCGCCGATGGCGTCGATCGCCACCAGCGGTCCGGGGTGCGGCGGAATCAGCCCGTGCATCACGGAGAGACCGGCCAGCGCCGGGATGCCGATCCGCATCAGGGAGTAGTTGCCGCGCTTGGCGACGAGCAGCACCACCGGGATCAGCAGCACGATGCCGACCTCGAAGAAGAGCGGCAGCCCGATCACCGAGGCGATCAGCACCATCGCCCAGGGCATCGCGCGCCCGCCGGCCTTGGCGAGGATTGTGTCGACGATCTGGTCCGCGCCGCCCGAATCGGCGAGCAGCTTGCCGAGGATCGCACCGAGCGCGATCAGCACGCCCACACCGGCGACCGTGGAGCCGAGTCCCGTGGTGAAGCTGACGATGGTCTTGTCCAGCGGCGCGCCGGCGAACACGCCGAGCGCCAGTGAGCCGATGGTCAGTGCCAGGAAGGCGTGGACCTTGAACTTGGTGATGAGCAGGACGATGACGGCAATGCCCGCGAGAACGGCTATGCCCAACTGCGCGTTGCCGGCCGAAGTGATCGTTTCGGCGGCGTCCGCTGCCAGCGCCTCAACGGTGAGACTGGTCACGGTGGCTTCCTTAGTTATCGAGCGCTGTCGAGCCGGCGCAGCGCGGCGACGGCCCGTTCGGTGATTGCTTCGGGGGTGCCGGACACATCGACGGCCACGCCCGCCTCGTCCGCGCCCAGCGGCTGCAGCGTGGCGAACTGCGAGTCCAGCAGCGCGGGGGGCATGAAGTGGCCCTTGCGCTCCGACATCCGCTGCTCGATGAGCGCGCGGTCGCCGGTGAGGTGGAGGAAGACGGCATCCGGTGCGGCGGCCCGCAGTCGGTCGCGGTAGCTCCGCTTGAGCGCGGAGCTGGAGACCACTCCGCCAAGGCCCGCCCGGCGGTGCGCCCACTGCCCGATGGCGTCGAGCCAGGGCCACCGGTCCGCGTCGTCGAGCGGGGTACCGGCGGACATCTTGGCGATGTTCGCCGGGGGATGGAAATCGTCGCCCTCGGCGTACGGGACGCCCAGTGCGGCGGCAAGCAGGGGACCGATCGTGGTCTTACCGGTGCCTGCCACGCCCATCACCACGACGACGTGGGGGGTGCTCATTACGTACCTCGCTGTCTTCGTCGACATTGGTGTCGACTTCCGGCCGTCGCGCTACTGAAACCCATTAGGTACGACGTATTCAAGAGTCTGAGACGTAAACGTCATACTTTTTTGTTCCCGAATCGTGCCCCGTAGTCTTGCCCCATGACCACAGAGGGCCAGGGGCTCCATACACATGTGCTGGACACCCTCGGCCTCGAGATCACCGCAGGCGCGTACCCGCAGGGGTGCGTTCTGCGAACCGACGAAATGGCACAGCGCTTCGACGTCTCGCGCACCGTCGTCCGCGAAGTGGTCCGCGTCCTCGAGTCGATGCACCTCGTGGAGTCCCGGCGCCGGGTCGGCGTGACTGTCCGCCCCACCGAGGAGTGGAACGTCTACGACCCGCGCGTCATTCGCTGGCGGCTGGCGGGCGCCGACCGCCCGCGCCAGCTGCGCTCCCTCACCGTGCTCCGCTCCGCGATCGAGCCGGTCGCGGCAGGGCTGGCCGCCCGCAATGCCACCCCCGAGCAGTGCGCCGAGCTCACCGAGTGCGCCCTGGGCATGGTCGCCACCTCGCGCGGACACCAGCTCGAGGGATATCTGGAGCACGACATCGCCTTCCACCGTGTGGTGCTCAACGCCTCCGGCAATGAGATGTTCGCGCGCCTCGGCGATGTGGTGGCCGAGGTCCTCGCGGGCCGTACGCACCATCAGGTGATGTTCGACGACCCCGATCCGGCGGCCGTGACCCTGCATGTACAGGTGGCCGAGGCGGTCCGCGAGGGCGACGCCGCACGGGCCGAGGAGATCACCCGCCAGATCGCCGTTGGGGCGCTCGCGGAGCTGGACGTACTGGCGCCCTGAGGATCCGGCGGGCGCGGAAGCCTGAGTGGCGAGTCCCGGCGTGACCTTGCTTTACTGCGCCGTAACCTCTGAAACACCTCAGATCTATCCCTGCGTGACCTAGGCCACTGCCAAAATCGCAGGGTTGCCCTGATTATGTGCCGTCGGGCCATGCCATGGTGACCACCCCCTCACCGGCTCCGGCCGGGACCGCCCACCCTCCCCTCACGAAGGCGAACAGCTCCATGACTGACCGCACCACGACTGCGGCCGACACGGTCGCCGCCGGGGCACCGGCGACGAACTCCCCCCACGTGGATGCCGGCGACGCCGGCTACAGCAAGGACCTCAAGTCCCGCCACATCAACATGATCGCGATCGGCGGGGCGATAGGCACCGGCCTGTTCCTTGGCGCGGGCGGCCGGATGGCCGGCGCCGGCCCCTCCCTCGCCATCGCCTACGCCGTCTGCGGCGTCTTCGCATTCTTCGTCGTACGTGCGCTCGGCGAGCTGGTCCTCTACCGGCCGTCCTCGGGCGCCTTCGTCTCGTACGCGCGTGAGTTCATGGGCGAGAAGGGCGCCTTCGCGGCCGGCTGGCTCTACTTCCTCAACTGGTCGACCACCGCGATCGCCGACATCACCGCGGCTGCCACCTACGCCCACTTCTGGGCGATGTTCAGCGACATCCCGCAGTGGGTCCTCGCACTGATCGCGCTCGCGGTCGTCCTGACCGCCAACCTCATCTCGGTGAAGTACTTCGGCGAGATGGAGTTCTGGTTCGCGATCATCAAGGTCGCCGCGCTGGTCGCCTTCATGCTCGTAGGCATCTACCTGGTGGTCACCCAGCACCCGGTCGACGGCCACACCCCCGGCTTCTCAACCATCACCGACAGCGGCGGCATCTTCCCGATGGGCATGCTGCCGATGCTGCTGGTGATCCAGGGCGTCGTCTTCGCGTACGCCTCCGTCGAGCTGTGCGGCGTCGCGGCGGGCGAGACCCAGAACCCCGAGAAGATCATGCCCAAGGCGATCAACTCGATCATGTGGCGCGTCGGTCTGTTCTACGTCGGCTCCGTGGTGCTGCTCGCGCTGATCCTCCCGTACACGGCGTACTCCGCGGACCAGAGCCCCTTCGTCACTGTCATGGACAAGCTCGGCGTCCCCGGCGCGGCCGGCGTGATGAACCTCGTGGTGCTGACCGCCGCCCTGTCCAGCCTGAACTCAGGCCTGTACTCCACCGGCCGCATCCTGCGCTCCATGGCCCTGTCGGGCTCCGCCCCCAAGTTCACCGGCCGGATGAACAAGGGCCAGGTGCCCTACGGCGGCATCCTGCTGACCGCCGGCTTCGGAATGCTGGGCGTCGGGCTCAACTACCTCATGCCCGGCCAGGCCTTCGAGATCGTGCTGAACTTCGCCTCGATCGGCATCCTCGGCACCTGGGGCATGATCATGCTGTGTTCGCTGCTGTTCTGGCACCGTTCGCAGGACGGCCGGGTCACCCGCCCCTCGTACCGGCTGCCCTGGGCCCCGTACACCCAGATCGTCACGCTGTTCTTCCTCGCCTCCGTGGCCTTCCTGATGTGGTGGGGCGGCGGCGTGGGCCGTACGACCGTGATGTTCCTGCCGCTCATCGCGGCGGCGCTGGTCGGCGGCTGGTTCGTCGTACGCGGCCGGGCGAACGCCCTCGCGGCGGAGCGCCAGGACGCCTGACACCTCCTTGTGCCTGAACGGGCGCCGCTCTCGCGGAGGTGGTTGCTCGTCGCGAGGGTGCTCACGGTAGCGGCCCCTCGCCGG
>NZ_JBSFMS010000170.1:0-12172 GCF_053599675.1 Streptomyces sp. NPDC000880
GGCCATCTGCGGTCTGTCCGGCGGCGTGGACTCGGCGGTGGCGGCGGCCCTGGTGCAGAAGGCCATCGGCTCGCCCGCGCTCGCCCGCGAGGTGGCGATGCAGCTCTCCAAGGACCCCTGGGTCCCCAGACGCTTGGTCGTGCGCTCGAGCTCGGCCTGCAGCCCGGCGCGGACCACCTCGGCAGCGTCCTGTGCAGCCTTCACCATGGTGTCAGCGTCACGCCGCGCCTGCCGCGCGTTGTCCGCGGCCTCGTTGGCGCGCTCGTCAGCGTCCGTGGCCTTCCTGTTGGCCTCCCCAACCGCGACCGCCGCGGCGGTCTGCGCCTTCTCGAGGGTCTGGGTCATCTCCTCAACCTGGCGCTCGGCGTCAACCCGCGCCTCGCCGGCGGCGTTCTCCGCGGTCTGGACTTCCTCGGCGGCGCGCCGCTTGATCTCGGCGATCTCACGGGCGGCTGCCTCCCGAGCCGCGTTGACGTGGTCCTCGGCCTCCCTGCGCGCCTCCGCGACCGCAGCCTCGGCTTCCTGCCGCTTCGTCTCCTGGAGGTCACGTGCCTCCTGGACTTCGCGCGCTGCCTCGGTCTGAATGCGGTGGACCTCGGCCGCAAACTCCGCGCGGGCGGTCTCCAACTCCTCCATCATCTGCTCGGCGGCCTGGTCGGCGGCAGCCTTGTCCCCCTCGGCCGCCTCCTTCGCCGTCTCGGCGGTGATCCGACGGGTGCGCTCCTGGTCTGCACGCGCTTCGGCTTGTGCGACCCGAGTGTTCGCCTCGCTCTCCACCGCCAGCACTTGGGCCTCAGCCGCCTCCGGATCACTGACCGTCTGCAGCAGGGTGACGTAGCGATCGAGGTCCGCGCGCAGCCCGTCGACCTTGAGGATCACCTGTTCACGGACGTTGACGGCATCCGCCGCGGAATCGGTGACCGGCTTGTCGGTGTCCGGCTCCTCCACGGCGCCGACGAGCCCGGCGGCCTTCTTGGCGGCCCGCTTGGCTTGCTGGTCGTACCGCCACTTGGTGCCCGCGTTGTGGTCCTCGCGGACGCAATACTCCGGCGCCGGGCCCGGCTTTGAGGGGTCCTGCTTGGGCTCCGGCGGTTCCCCGCACCCGGGGAACTTGCACGTCGGCTTGGCCGCGCTCTCCACGGCCAGGGCATCGGGGGTGGGCTCGCTCATGAACTTCGCTCTCCTGGTCGCTGTGGAAGTTCGGTGCCCGATTTCTACCACAGCGATTTCATCGCATCTCGTCACGGTGATGAGTTGAGATGAGATGCGATGAGATGGGTTCAGAGACGTGCCGGGTTCCGGGCGGTCCTGCCGGCCTACGAGAGCTGAGGGCGTGCCCCACGCGGGAGCGCCGCTCGACGACCCCGCCGCGGCTGGGGCGCATCCTCCCGTTCGAGGGTCACCTCCTGGTCCCCGCTGGTGCTGGCGGCCGCGGATGCTTCCAGCAGCAGGACCTCCATGTAGACCCGGGCGCCCGGCCCCCGCTTGTTCGGCACCACCGACACGTTCCCGACCACCACCTCAGGAGACGCCTGCAGCGCCCGCTCCACAGCGTCCGCAGTCCGCTGCGCCCTGCCCGAATCGGAGTCCATCAACCGGATCGAGGTCATCAGGCCGCCGCCTTCCCGGTCGCGGCCGTCCGCCGGCGGGTCCGACTGAGGTCCGGCTCACCGTGTCCGTCGAGGATCCAGGTCGCGCGCTCCCAGACCCGCTCGGTGCCAGCAGCGATGCGGTGCAGCAGCGCGGTCATCGTCTTCGCGTCGGCGGCGGCCTGCGTGGTCTGCTCCCAGGCGAGCCTCGTGCCGCGCTCCCAGTCCCACGGCTCGCTCGCCATGCTGGACCACTCGTCGCGGGTCCAGGCGAACCACTGCCGCCACAGGCGCGAGACGTAGTCCGCCTTGTCGACGCTCTCGCGGTGCGGGCGCAGCCAGGCGTGGAGGCCGTCGCGCTCGCTGCTGACGAGCTGTCCAGGCGGCGTGACGAGGATGGACGGGTAGCGGCTGACCGGACCGCGGTCGGTCTCGTGGACGACACGGCGGCCCTCCAGGAGCACGTCGAGCCGGTCGAGCGTGGCCTGCCACTCTGCGGTGCCGTACGTCCCGGCCTCGCCCGCGTGCAGCAGCTCCTGGTCGTGGACGCGGATGACTGCGATGGTCTCCGGCGAGGCGTACTCGCCGGGGCCGGCCGCGACCACCAGAATCACGGCGTCGTGGTCCTCGACGAGTTCTTGGGCGAACCGCCGGGCCTTGGCGTGGTCGGCGTACAGCGCGGCCGCGTACGAGCAGGGCTCGCACCAGCGGCCGCAGCCCAGCGGGTAGTCGCGGCGGACGCCGCACCGCCGGCACTCGTACTGCAGCGCGCGGGCGCGGTCGAGGACGGCTCGCTGCGCGGGTGAGCACGTGCGCTTCGGCACTGCCTTGTCGTCCTCGTACAGCGGTGCGTAGCAGTTGCCGTGGTAGAGCACCTGGCCCACGGGGTCGGAGCCGGGCTTGAGGCCCTGCCCATCGAGCTGGGTCTTGGTGGACAGGCCCTCGGGGACATCGCCCCACCACGTGTAGCGGGTGAGCCCGGGGAGCGCGGGGACATACGACGACACTGCGGCCTCCTTGGATTCGACTGTGAGCATATTTAGCGCAGCTCCCAGCAAAGAATTCAAGTCCATTCAATAATTCACACGGCAGGCCCAATCTGCTCTTTAGAAGGCGCTTAATGCCCGCTGCGTGAGCCGGATATTTTCTAAGAACGTTCTTAGAAAGCATCGCCGTTCTGAGCGACCTCACCCGGCCAGGGTCCGTATCGCTCGAGCGCTTCCCGCACGATCCTCGGGACCGAGTACACCTTCTCGATTAGGTCGTCCCTCAGCTCGCGCTCCTCGTCCGTCAGTTCCAGGCTGTTGACCGTCAGCCCCCGCTCCTCGAGCTCGGCCAGCGGCGCCTCACTCACCCGATACGCCACTGTGCGCATCCTTCTCAGCAGGTCAGAGGGCAAGTTATAGGCGCGCTTCACCAAGAAACCGGCGTAGTTCTTGCTCGGCCACCGGCCCGACAGGCTCATGAACTCCTCCTCCCTGGCGGACAAAGGAGCCCACGGGCCGGCTAGGTCTGCCTCGCTCAGGCGCTGCTCGAGCGCGCGTGCCACCAGCATGTCCAGCGGAGGCCAGAGGCCACGGCACTGGCGCCGTGCCTCCAGGCGCGCATCGACCACGCTCATCCCCTCCTCCATCAATTCCCTAGCGCGCTCGGACACTGCCCGGGAACCCTTCTTGCGGATCGCTTTGAAGCGATTGGCGTGCCTGGAATCAATGGCCACTGAATACCTGGAAGACTCCATCAGATCCCTATCCACTCTAAGAACGTTCTTTAAAACGGCTTGCGCGGGCCCCGCCACTCTCAACGAGCGACGAGGCCCTCGGGACTACTCGGCCTTTGCTGCCCGCTCCGCTCCCCGGTAGGGGCGCGCCAACGTGTCAAGGGCATCAGCCATCCCCCGAAGCTGATCAGCGGCCTCCTGCAGCGGCTTGCCACCGCACTCCTCGGGCTTCCGCGTCGCGGTGCCCATGACGGTGCTCAGAGCGCTCGCAACACCCATGGCAGGCATCACCACCAGCGGCAGACCGGTCGCGTCACCACGCCGGATCGCAGCCGTCATCAGCATGAGCATGTCCGCGAGACGCTGTGAGAGCAGCCGCAGCACCGCAACCTGAGCCTCGCCGTCACCGTTCTCGAGATCAGCACCCTCATACAGGTACTCCGCGGCACGGATCAGCGCAGTCCCGTCGTGCCCAGCCTCCCCGGCCGCGATCGCCGCGTGCATCACTTGCATCTCGGCCATCCCCGCCAGAGCGTGCGCCATGCGCAGCCTCAGCATCTCCGGCCCACCCGCCCTCTGCTCCTCCTCCGGCAACTCCTTCGGGGAGAACGGACGCTTCAACAGCCCTAGCGCGGTGAGGGCTTGAAGGATCTCGGTGGTGCTGGACACGGTGCCGGCATCGGTGTACTGGGCCATACGGGCAAGCCTGACACAGAGGCACGCTGCTGCGGGCCGGGTTCCCCTGTGGTCGGGTCCTCTAATCGCCGGGCGCGTTCACGGACATGGCACGCAGGAGCTCGTGGACGACCTGGTCGGTTCCGTCGTCGCGCCAGGCGGCGAAGTAGTAGTACGTCGCGCTCTTCTGCTCGGCCCAGTACCGATGGGGGCCGGTACCCGGCCTCGACCCACCATATGATGCGCAGTCAGGCGGAGAGCCGAAAAAGGGGTGGGGATGAACAAGAAGATCATAGGGATCGCAGCTGTAGGAGCCTTCCTCACAGGCGCTGTCCTTGCCAAACTCACCGCCGGGGAGCCCCGGGACGCCTGGTGCGACGACACCACCTGGATCCGAAAGGCATCCAGCACGTACTACTACCTCTACCGGAACGTACCGCAGTCCCGGGAGGAGATCGAGAAGTCGACGGACTATGGCGGCTGGCTCAGGAACTCGTACTACGCTGCGATGGGCCGGGGTGAGCTCCCACACGGAATCGATGACGAGCTCAAGGACTGGTCCCTCGCCATCCAGGCAGAGATCGAAAACGGCGGCACCGTCGGCAGCTGGACCGACGGCGTACTCAACCACTGCCGCAACTGACCCCAGAAATCGGGTAGGAGGGCAGGGGCGCGCGGCCCTCCTACCCGATTGGGCCGTGTCTACTCGACGGGGTGCTCGTCGAGCCAGTCGTACAGATCGTGCGCGGAGCCGAGAACAGCCGGCCGGTTGGTGAACCGGTCCTCCCCGACAGCCATGCCGTCCTCCATGGTGTCGATCAGCACGTACGCCTCCGACCAGAACTCAGGCCCGGCCTTGTGCGCGTTCATCGCCTTCCGCAGCTCCCGCGCGGGCTCCATGACCGCGGTCATCTTGTCCCAGCACTCCCCCGCTGCCTTCGGACAACCGTCCGTCAGATCGAACCCGGTGACCGCGTCCTGGAACGCCATGGTCGCAGCGGTGATGCTCACCGTCTTCGGCTTCGCCGCCGGCTGCTTCTGCGCCTCGGCGTCACCGCCGCAGCCGCTTACCCCTACGATCGCCGCGGCCGTGAGCAGCACGCCCACGACCGTCGTCCCCCACTGATGTCTCCCCATGACGGGGGATCATGCCACGAGGGGCAGACACGTCGCCCTGCACGAGCTGAGAACGCGGCAACGGCCGACGGAGATTCTCGCCGGCCGCGCTCGTGGCCGGTCACGGCTGTCCCTGTCTCTTGACGGCCTGTTAACTCCGGTCCCCTAATCTGGAATGATCGCGGTCTGTTCGATTGGGGGGAACCCTGTGGGAGAGATACCGCGTTGGCTTGCCGAAGCCGTCAAGGGGTTCGGCGTGGAGTGTGCGAAGAAGCTTGCTGGCCCGGGGGAACCGGAGGCTGCGATACGCACGCCGCTTGAGCAACTGCTGCGGGCGGCTGGGCCTGAGCTCGGGGTGCAGGCCGTCTTTCATGACGAGGTACGTGATACCGAGAGGCGTGTGCGGCCGGACTACGGGGTCAGCATCAACGGGGCGATCACCGGATACGTCGAAGTCAAGGCACCCGGCAAGGCCATTGCCCCGGCCGCGCTGCGCGGCCACGACAAGGCGCAGTGGGAGAGGCAGCAGGACCTGTCGAACCTGCTGTACACCAACGGCACCGAGTGGCGCCTGTACCAGGACGGCGAGCCCCGGCGAACGGTGCACTTCACGGGCGACCTCTACGACGGCAGGGTGACCGCTCCGCCGGAGTTCGAGGCACTGCTGGCGGACTTCCTGGTCTGGAAGCCGGCGCCGATCACCAGCCTCGGCGGCCTGGTGACGGCCATCGCCCGGATGACGCGGCTGCTGCGCGGGGAGGTGCAGGACCAACTGGCGGCTGAGCATACGGCCGTACGGGGCGGCGCCGACGAGCGCCTGCAGCCCTTCCTCGGGCTGGCCTCCGAGTGGCGGGCGATGCTGTTCCCCCACGCGGACGAGGCGACGTTCGCCGACGGATACGCGCAGACCGTGACGTTCGCCCTGCTGCTGGCCCGCACCGAGGGCATCACCGTCTTCGGCGAGTCCCTGCACACGATCGGTGAGAAGCTCCGCGCCGACCACTCCCTGATGGGGCGTGCGCTGCAGCTCCTCACGGACGACGTGGCCCGAGACTTCCGGGTCACGCTCGACCTGCTGGCCCGCACGGTCGACGCCGTTGACTGGGACCGTATCCGCCGCGGCGGCCGCGACACCTACCTGCACCTGTACGAGCACTTCCTCGACGAATACGACCCCGATCTGCGGAAGCGGTCTGGCTCGTACTACACGCCGATCGAGGTCGTCGAGCAGATGGTCCGGCTCACCGACGACGTCCTCGTCACCCGCCTCGGCAAGCAGCGAGGTTTCGCCGACCCTGGGGTCTTCACGGTCGACCCGGCCATGGGGACGGGAACCTATCTGCACGCGGTGCTCGAGCGGATCGCGGCGAACGCCGCCGCACACGACGGGCCGGGCGCCGTCTCCGGCGCGGTCACCCGGGCCGCTGAACGGGTCGCCGGGTTCGAGCTGCAGATGGGCTCGTACGCGGTGGCCGAGCTGCGGGCCGCCGAGCAGCTGAACCGATACCAGGCCGTCCCGCCGGACGGCGGGCTCAAGCTATTCGTCACCGATACCCTTGATGACCCCAACGCGGCCGAGACGCAGCTGAGGTCCGCTCTCCAACTCATAGCGGCCTCCCGCCGCGAGGCCAACGAGATCAAGGCCCGGGCGAACGTCACCGTCGTCATAGGCAACCCGCCCTACGCCGAACTCTCCAACGGCTCCGGCGGCTGGGTCGAGAACGGCGGCCTGGAGCTGAAGACCAAGAAGGGCAACAAGGCCATCCTGGACGACTGGGTCGTCCCCGGGATGAGCAGGTTTAAGGCCAAGCTCAAGAACTTATACGTCTTCTTCTGGCGCTGGGCCACCTGGAAGGTCTGGGAATCCACCCCAGCCGACGATGACGGCAACCTCGGCGTCATAGCCTTCATCACCACCTCCGGCTACCTCACCGGCCCCGCCTTCGAGGGCATGCGAGCCTACCTGCGCCGCTACGCCTCCGAGGGATGGATCATCGACTGCACCCCGGAAGGCCAGACCCCGGACATACCGACCCGGATCTTCCCCGGCGTGCGCCAGCCCCTCGCCATCGGGATCTTCGTCCGCCGCGCCGACACCGACAACGCCACGCCGGCCCGCATACGCCACCGCGCCGTGACCGGGCGCCGCGCCGACAAGTTCGCCGCCCTGGCCGCCACCCAACTCGACGACGACGCATGGCGCGACTGCCGCACCGACTGGACGGCCCCCCTCACCCCCGCCAGCACCAGCCAGTGGGACACCTACCCGGCCCTCGACGACCTCCTGCCCTGGTACTCGCCCGGCCTGTTCCCGACCCGCACCTGGGTATACGCGCCGAGCAGCGGCGTCCTCGAGCGCCGATGGTCCCAACTCATAGGCGAAGGCAACCGCGAACGGAAGGCACAGCTCTTCAAGGAAGGCCGCGACGCCAACCTCGAGAAGACCAAGCCGCGCCTGCCCGGTGATGGCACCAATCCCACGCCCGGGAAGCCCATCGTCCAGGAGACCGAGCCCAAGCCGGCCGTCGCCCGCGTCGGGTACCGGGCCTTTGACCGGCAATGGGTGGTCGCCGACCCCCGCGTGATGGACATGCCCCGCCGCGACCTTTGGGCCGCACGCATACCTGGGCAAGTCTTCGTCGTCGAGCAGCACCGAAAGATCATTCGGTCCGGGCCGGGTGTGGTGTTCTCCGCCCTGATCCCTGATTTCGACTGCTTCAAAGGCTCCGAGGGCGGCAGGACCCTCCCGTTCCTCCATCCCGACGGCGCCCCCAACCTCGCGCCGGGCCTGACCACGGCGCTCACCGGCTTCCTCGGCGTCCCCGCCGCACCAGAGGACGTCCTCGCTTATGTCGCCGGCGTCGCGGCACACCCTGCGTTCACCAAGACGTTCGCCGACGAACTGACCACGCCCGGCATGCGCATCCCCGTCACGACGGACGCCGGGCTCTGGGAGAAGGCGGTCGATCTCGGTCGCCAGGTGCTGTGGCTCCACACCTACGGACAGTGCTTCACCGGGAAGGGGCGGCCTGCGGGCGACGTGCGCCTGCCGGTGGGCAACCCGCAGCGTCCTCTCAGCCAGAGGCCCATCACGGCACTGCCCGAGACACTGGCTTACGACGAGGACCGCCAGACCATCGTCATGGGCGACGGCGAGTTCGGGCCGATCACCCGCCAGGTGTGGGACTACGCAGTCGGCGGCCGCAACATCATTAAGGCGTGGTTCGACAACCGAAAGAAGGAGCCCGGCGGCCGCCGCAGCTCACCGCTCGACGACATCAACGCCACGGCATGGGACCCGGACTGGACCGGCGAGTTCCTCGACCTGCTCTCCGTCCTGACCCGCCTGGTCGACCTCGAACCCCAGCAGACCGAGACCCTGGAGTCCATCCTCACCGGCGGCATCGCCACGCTGGACGACCTCGCCGCTGCAGGGGTCCGCTGGCCGCAGAGCACGGCGGCCAGGAAGCCCCGCTTCTCGCTGGACTCTCACCCCGACGGCGCGGGTGACACCTTGCTGTAGGCCGGCCTCGGCATCAGAACGAAGCCGAGCCTGGTCGGCCCGGCTACCAGTTCCCGACTACAAAGAAACGGGGTCATCAGGAGGCGCCGCGGCTACTTTGCACCGTGGGTCAGAGATAGACACAGACCGGGGCCTACTTACTCCGCGGCTGTTTCGTGAGCATCCCCCGCGCGACGCGGACCAGGACCGCGACGCACAGGGCGCACACCCCGGCCGCCACGAGCGTCACGATCAGTCCCGCGAGAAGCATCAGCCCGATCCCGGCGCCGGCGAAGCCGATGGCGATGTACCGCAACCACGGGTCCGCCTGCTTGATGATGATCTGCTGCGTGGGCGGCTGAGCGGGCCCGTGCCCGTGGCCGCACTGGCACGCCGGCGCCGCTTGGTACTGCTCGACGGGCAGGTGCTGCGCCATCGGCGTGTAGACGTTCGTCGGTATCACGGGCTTGCGGGACATGCGCGGTTCTCCTCGTTGGTGGCTTGGGCTTCGGGGGTGGGGATGTGGCCCTCGGCGACCAGGCGCCAGACCTTGGCCTGGCCGCGCTTGCCGGTGTCGTCCAGCCACCCCTTGGCGGTCCACTGCGTCAGCGGGGCGGTGAGGCTGGAGGTGTGCCCGGCGAGGCCCTGGCCGACCAGTTCGGGCTTGGTGGCGCCCTCGGGACCAGCCTTCTGCAGGGCCTCCCAGAGGGGGAGCCGGTTGTCGGGGATGCGGGAGCCGTCCGGGAACGTGGGCACGGCGCGCAGGACCGGCCGGCCACCCCGCGGGCCGCCACCGCCGGGCGGGGACGGAGGAGTCGGCGGCTCCGGGTCATGCTCGGGCTGCGGGTGCGGTCGTACTTGCTCGGCCTCGCCGTCGGCGGCCGGCGCGTGCTCGAGCGACGTCGCGTGGATCTGCTGCTCGTTGATCCAGTAGCAACGGCCCTCGTTCGGCTCGCTGTACCGCTCGGACGAGACCATGACCTTGCCGGGCAGGTCGAGCTCGTCCAGCCTCCAGCCCTGCCCGTACGCGCCCGTCCCGAAAATCATGTTGATCGGGGTCGGCTCGTTCACCGGCAGGCCGATACGCGTGCCGTACTGCTGCCGGGCGTCGGTGCCCTTCCCGCCGAATGCCTGCTCGCTCGGGGACTGCGTTGCCGCGACGATGCGGATACCCATCGCACGGGACACCTGCATCAGCGTCAACAGCTCGGAGACGACGTCCGGGGCCTGGCGCAGCAGCTCGGCGAGCTCGTCGATGATCAGGACGATGTACTTGCCGTGCTTCCGGGTCCACTTGCGGACCCGCTCCCCGTTCGGGCCGCGCAGCGTCGACAGGTAGCGGCCCCGTGACGTCATCTCCGACTTGAGCCAGATCAGGACCTGGCGGGCGGTCTCCGGGTTGTCGGCGAGCGCGACCATGTTCCGCTGCCACGGGCCTAGCTCGAGCGCACCGGGCTTCATGTCGATGCCCGCCAGGAGGACGTCATCGCAGGCCACCAGGTTGGCAGCGAGGACGTTGACCCCTCCGGACTTGCCCTTGTTCGTGCCACCCGCAACGAGGACGTGCCCGTCGACCAGGTCGACCAGGATCTCGGTGCCGTCGGGGTAGATGCCGATCGGGATGGGCTGCTCAATCGAGGAGACGCGCACGCCCGGCCACGGAATCGACTCGGCGAGCGGGTCGGTGGTCTGCATCCGAACGATGAGCTGGTTGGCCTGGGCGCCCTCCATCAGGCGCAGCTTCCCGGGGAGGTCGAGGTTGGCCTCGAGCTGCCGCCGCTTGGCGATGACGGCTGCGGCGGAGGTGTTCTTGCCCGGCGGGAGGGTCGCCACGGCGTACCAACCGGTGTCGGTGAACACCAGCCGGGAGACGTCCACGGCGGGCACGCCGAGGGCCACCAGGGCGCGGCGCAGCGCGGTCTCCTCCTCGGTGTCGCCCGTGACGCCGGCCTGGCTGACGTTGATGCCCATGCCGTCGGGCAGGGGCGCGGTTTTCGCGGCCTTGATCTGCAGGGAGATCCGCTCGTGACGGGTCTTGATCAGCCACGGCACGTACACGCCGTACGAGGCGATCGTGACGACGCCGCCCGCGATGAGCGACGGCACGGACGGTCCGACCATCGCGCCGATCGCGGTGTTCACCAGCGTGCCGGTGGAAGCGACGCCGAGGGAGGTGGCGGTCTTGTTCTTGAACTTCAGCCCGCCGTAGGTCAGCGCGCTGGTAGCCGCGATGCCCAGACCGTACCCGCCCAGGTCCGGCCAGCCGACACCGACCGCGTGGTGCAGCCACCCCAGGCAGGTCATGCCGAAGGAGGCGGCGGCCGGGATCAGTTCGTAGCGCAGACGCCCACACAGGCGGCACACAGCTCCAGCAGCCTTACGGGCGCGGCTCGTAGCAGGGGTCTTCTCGACAGAGGAGGTGACGTGATTGTGCGTATCCGCTGGTCGAAACACGTCACGTCACCTCGACAGGGTGAGCGCGAAGAGACGGCAGAGGGCTGGAGTGCGCGAGGGCATCGCGGTGTTCCTTCTTTCGGGAGGTCCCCGACGGTTGCTCTCCGCCGGGGGGTCTGGCCATGACGCCAGGGTGTTCGGTTATGTGGTCGCCATACGGGACTCGGCCCGCCGACTACTTGGGCGTGTTCTTCTCCGTGGCTGGCAACTCGATCGGCTCGGTCCTGTCCCACCAGGCATAGGACCACTCATGGCGGACCGTCATCCGGTCGGCCCACGGGAACACTCGGCTTGCCAGGGCCTGCACCGCGGCGGTGATGGCCTGCACGGCTTCAAAGCGGCGTTCGTTCCGGATGTTGGCGCGCAGGCCGCGCGGGACGTGGAACTCGAACGTGAGCCGTAGGACGCGCGGCGATTCTTCTGACGCCACCGGTACCCCTTCCTAGGTCAGCAACAGCCCTCATTGTGCCGATCTTTCAGGGAGATTGGAAGTTCTCGCCGAGATTGGTCAATCTCGGCGAGAACTGGAGAGGAGTGAGGCAGCAGTCTCCGGGACGCGACCCGGCCGACGCTCACGAGGACGCCGGGGGAGGAATGGGCGGCGCATTCGTCGAGGCCGTGACCCGGATGGTCGCCGGATCATCTGCTCAACCGTTGGGCCCCAACTGGGCTAACACGGAAAGACGCCTCCAGGTGGGCCACGTAGCGTAATCGCTTGATGACGGCACGTGTCATCCTCTAGGAGGGTCGACTATGCAACGCAAGCCGAGACAGGAACCTCGAATACGCGCGGTCCGCCGAATATCCCTGGCGACCGTCAGCAGCCTGGCCGCAGGCTCCATCGTCCTCTCGTCGGGCTACTCAGCCCTAGCCCAACCGACGCCCACGCCTTCCGACACACACACCACCCCGGAGCCCACGCCTTCCGACACTCACACCACCGAACCACCCCCCGTCACGCCGCCGTCTCCGGTGACCCCGCCGTCCCCCGTCACGCCGCCGTCTCCGGTGACCCCGCCGTCCCCCGTCACGCCGCCGTCTCCGGTGACCCCGCCGTCCCCCGTCACGCCGCCGTCTCCGGTGACCCCGCCGTCCCCCGTCACGCCGCCGTCTCCG
>NZ_JBSFMS010000171.1:0-12171 GCF_053599675.1 Streptomyces sp. NPDC000880
CGGCGTCACTGCCGAGCAGCACAGAATCTGACCTCCTCGGACGCCGAGTGGCGCAGGGTCAGCGAGTCCATCGACTTCGACACCCAAAGGACGCCCGAAGGCTTGACCCCCGGAAGTTGACGGTGCGCTACTACCTGACGCATTCATCGAGTCCCGTAGCCGTGCTTGCCACTGATACAGCTCGTCCAGGTGGCTCGCCGCGTCCGGATTCCAGATGGCGGCGTCCTCGCCGGTGGTGAACCGCACGGTCTCATCGTCGCGGTGCGGCGCCGCTGCCGGCCGGAGTTCCGGGGTAGTACTCGACGAGGGCGGGGGCCGGGGGCGGGGAGTCCCGCCGTCGGTTGCGGTGATCCATCGGCCGGCCGAGGGCGCCACTCCCGCGTCATCACCGCGCGCACCGGTCCTGCAGGTGTCAGACTCGAAGAACGGCAATCGGGGGGCAAGCCGACACTCAGCTTCTGCCACCGTCAGTGAGGGCCTGCGCCATGACCTGGGCATCGTGGACGACCACCGGAATCTACGCGGGAGCCGGTGGCGTCCTCACCGAAGAGGTCGGTGTGATCGGCGGTGACGTGACCGTCCACACCACCTGGTCCGACGGCCAGGCTCAGATCGCCGTTCAATTCAGCGGTGCCTCGGACTGGTACACCATGGCCGGCAGCCCCATCCCGTGCCCGTCCGAAGAGGCCAGCCGCAGCCTCCACCAATCCATCGTGGAGGCGGTGCGTGACGCAGTGGGAGCCGCCCCCGTCTCCGTCGACCAGGACATGGCTCCGCCGGCCTGAGCCGGCCTTGCTGGTGGGCCGCGGCATCTCCCATGCCGAACCGGCGCAGAAGCTGACGCTCAATGAAGCGACGGTGAAGACCTACGTGGCTCGGATCGTCGCCAGGCTCCCTGCGCGACCGGGCCCAGGCCGGACCGCGTGCGTCCCGCGCCCCCGGGCGCGGTGCCTCCGGGCATCGCACACGGGCGGCGGCGCCGGGGTCCATGCTCTGGCGACGCGGGGCTTGCGGGCAGGCGGCGCGGGGCTTCCGGGCAGGTGGACCGGCGGAGACGCCCATGTTTCTGAGACGTTTCTATTGAAACGTTGACTCTGGTTGTTTCGCCACTTACTGTCCTCCTCAAGTCCTCTGACGTGTGAGGTGTGAGGAGTGGGAAATGGTTGAGCGACGGGACCTCGTCGACACGGTGGCTGACGCGCTGATCCGCGACATCACCACGGGCAAGTACCCCGCTGGATCCGCCCTTCCCAACGAACAGGAACTCGCCAGCCTCCTGGGCGTGAGCCGGCCGACCCTGCGTGGGGCCATCAAAAGCCTGAACGCCAAGTCGGTTGTCCAGGTGCACCACGGCAAGGGAATGTTCGTCAACCCGGTTTCCCAGTGGTCTGCGTTGGACCCGCAGCTGCTCTCCTACCGGGTCGGCTCCGACCCTTCGCTGCCCAAGCGCCTGATCGAGGCGCGGCGTTTCATCGAGGCGGCCGCATGCGAACTCGCGGCCACCCGGCGATCCGAGGAGGATCTGGCGGCCCTGGAGAAAACCCTCACCGACATGATCGCCGCGGCCGACACCGCGGATGTCGAGGGCTTCGTCCACGCCGACCTAACGTTCCACCAGATCATCCTCACCGCGTCGCGCAACCCGTTCATCGCGGCGCTGTTCGACCCCATCGGTCAGCTGCTCCATCTCACCCGGACCCAGACCTCCGCCCACCCGGAGATCCGGGACCACGCGATCGAACGGCACCGTCACGTCCTGGCGGCACTGACCAGCCGGGATCCCGAAGCGGCCCGGCTGGCCATGATCCGCCACATGCACCAGACCGAAGACGACTTCGACCAGTACGTCGCTTCATCGGGCTGACCCCCGGCCCTGGATTCGACCGAGCAGTAACCCGCACGCCCTACGAGCCGCGGTTTCCCACCCCCGAAACCGACCTCTCGCACACACCTCAACACCCGTTCCGTCCGCCCCCGGGGCGGGCATGCCTACGCCGCGGCACGTCGCCCTTCGACGCCCCCGCTCAGCATGACACCCCCGGACCGCGGACCGTGCCCGCCCGGCCGACTCCGGCCCGGCGGCAGCCTCCCGCCGTCAGCGCGGGACCCGTAGCTCTGGCCTGCCCGCACCGCCCTCGGTGCGTCCCGTCGCTGTGCCCCCCTGTCCTCGAGCCGGTCCGGCACGAGGGCCGATGCCCCACACCCTGAAGGAGCCTCCGGTGCCTACCGGTCCCTCAATAGCCGTGCTGCACACGAGCTTTGTATTCGTCAACGTCGAACCCATGATCAAGGACTACATAGCGGAGCTGGCGCCCGACGCCGAGGTCCTGCACTTCGTCGACAGCGACGTGCTCGCGACCGTGATGCGCGAGGGGCAGATCTCACCCGCCAGCACCCAGCGCATGGTGCACCTGGCCCAGGCCGCGGAGGCCGCGGGCGCCGACGTCATCTTCTCCGCCTGCTCGTCCCTCGGCCCCACCATCGACGTGGCCCGGCGGCTGGTCTCGGTGCCGATCATCAAGATCGACGACGCAATGACCGAGGCGGCGGTCCAGGCCGGCGACACCATCGGTGTCATGGCGACCGTCCCCACCACGCTGCCGCCGACCCGCGCGCTGATCGAGGAGAAGGCCCTCGCCGCCGGCCGCGCCATCAAGGTGACCGAGCACCTGTGCGAGGGTGCCTTCTCCGTGCTGATGTCCGGCGACCGCGACCGTCACGACGCCATGGTGCTGGACGGCGCCCGCGCGCTGGCCTCCCAGGTTGACGCGATCGTGCTGGCCCAGGCGTCCATGGCACGGCTGGCCCCGGCCATCGCAGATGCGGTCGGCAAGCCCGTGCTCTCCAGCCCGCGCAGCGGCGTGGAGAACGCGGTGCACGTGCTGAACGGGCAGCAGGCATGAGCCTGACCTCGCACCGCCACGACACCGGAGCCGGCCGGGTCCGTCTGGCCGACGTCCTGGCCGGCCTGCCCGAACCGGCCGCCGCCGGAACGTGGCGCGCCCAGCTGGACGAAGCCTTCGCGGCGGACCGCCAGCGGATCGTGGTCCTGGACGACGATCCCACCGGAACGCAGACCGTGCACGGCGTGCCGGTGGTGACCCGGTGGAGCGTGCAGGACCTGCGCTGGGCCCTGACCCGCGACAGCCGGGTGGTATACGTACTGACCAACACCCGCAGCCTGGACGAGGCGGAGGCCGCCGCGGTCAACCGCGAGGCCGTCGCGAACGTGCTGGAGGCCGCGGCTGCCGAGGACGTGGCCGTCAGCGTGATCAGCCGCGGCGACTCCACCCTGCGCGGCCACTTCGCGGCCGAGACCGCCGCGATCACCCAGACCCTCGGGGCGGCCGGCCGGCCGGTCGACGGCATCCTCTTCTGCCCGGCGTACCTGGAGGCCGGGCGGGTGACCGCGCGCGACGAGCACTGGATCGTCGAGGACGACTGGCTGCGCCCGGTCTCCGACTCGCACTACGCCACCGACGCGACGTTCTCCTTCGCCACCTCCCACCTGCCCTCCTACATCGAGGAACTCACGGGCGGCGCAGTGCGGGCCGAGGACGTGGTCAGCATCGGCATCGAGGACATCCGCTCCGGCGGCCCCGACCGGATCGCCACCCTGCTGCGCGAGCTGCGCGACGGACGCCCCGCCGTAATCAACGCGCTGGACGCCACCGACCTGGAGGCCGTCGTCCTGGCCATCCTCCAAGTCGAGGCCGAGGGCCGGCATTTCCTGTACCGAACCGGCCCGTCGTTCGTACGTGCCCGAGGCGGCATCACCGAGCGCCCCCCGCTGCGGGGCGAGGAGATCTACCCCGGCGGGCCGCGCGGCGGGCACGGCTTGGTGGTGGTGGGCTCGCACGTCGCCCTGACCACCAGGCAGGTCAAGGGCCTGATGGACGGCGGTAGCCCGGTGCGCGTCGAGCTGGACGTCCGCTCGGTCCTGGACCCGGTACAAGCCGACAGCGCCGTACGGTCGGCCGTACAGCAGGTGCTGGAAGCGCTGGAGAGCCGGGACGTCCTGCTGGTCACCAGCAGGGAACTGGTGACCGGCGGCGACGGACAGGAGAGCCTCGCCATCGCCCGGGCGGTCTCCCAGGCGCTCGTCACCACCGTTGGCCAGGTCGTGCGCGCCCGGCCCCCGCGCTACCTGCTGGCAAAGGGCGGCATCACCTCCAGCGACCTGTTCACCTACGGCCTGTCGGCCAGCCGCGCGAAGGTCCTCGGCTCGCTGCTGCCCGGCATGGTCTCGCTCTGGCAGGCCGAGGACGGCGCCGACGCCGGACTGCCGTACGTGGTCTTCGCCGGAAACGTCGGCGGTGACGGCGACCTGCTCGCTGCCGTCCGCGTGCTGAACGGAGACACCTCATGCTGACCCTCGACGCGGGCGAGCTGACCGCCGCACGCAAGGAGCGCCGCGCGATCGGCGCGTTCACCACCTACAACCTGGAGACCACGACCGCCCTGTGCCGGGCGGCCGAGGCCACCGGCCAGCCGGTGCTGCTCCAGCTCGGCGCGGGCGTCTTCCGCCATGTCGACCTCGGTGTCCTCACACGCCTGGTCATCGACGCCGCCGGCCGCTCCCCCGCGCAACTGGGCGTCCACCTCGACCACAGCCGTGACCTGCAGGAGATCCAGGCCTGCCTGGACCTGGGCTGCTCCTCGGTAATGGTCGACGGCTCGCATTTGCCCTTCGAGGAGAACATCAGCCTCACCAAGGCCGCTGTGGCCGCCGGACACCGGGCCGGTGCCTGGGTGGAGGGCGAACTGGGCGCCATACCCGGCGACGAGGACCGCTCGGTCGCCGCCCAGCAGCAGGAACTGCTGACCGACCCGGCCCAGGCCGCGGAGTTCGCGGCACGCACCGGAGTGGACGCGCTGGCGGTACAGATCGGCAACGTCCACGGCTTCAGCCACGGCGGCGGCCGACTCGACCTGGACCGGCTGGCCGCCATCGCCGCCGCCGTTCCGGTCCCGCTTGTGCTGCACGGCGCCTCTGGCATCGACGACGACGTGCTGCGCGCCGCGATCGGCCACGGCGTCGCGAAGATCAACGTCAACGCGGAGCTGCGGCGGGCCTGCTTCTCCGCCCTCGAAGAGACCCTGGCACCCGCCCGGGACGACGGCTACCACCTGCAGGGCGTGCTGAACGCGGCCCGGGACGCGGTCGCGGCGGCAGCCGAGAACCGCATCCGGCTGTTCGCCGATCTGCCGCAAGGAGGGCAGGACACATGAGCACCGCCGCACCCATCCGCCCCGGCCAGGCCACGGCCGTCCCCGCACCCGACCGCGCGCTCGGCAGGGGATACCTCGCCGAACACGTGAGCAAGGCATTCTCCGGCGTCACCGTCCTCGACGACTTCTCGCTCGCCTTCCGCCCCGGTGAAGTGCACACCCTGATGGGCGAGAACGGCGCCGGCAAGTCGACCCTGCTGAAGATCCTTTCCGGCATCTACCGGGCGGACACCGGGCGGTTCAGCATGGACGGCACCCCGGTAACGCTGGGCAGCCCGCGTGCCGCCCTGGAGCAGGGTGTCTACCTGGTTCCGCAGGAACCCTCGCTACTCCCCCACCTGTCCGTGGCCGAGAACCTCTACCTCGGCAGCAGTCCCAAGCGCGGCCGCGGACTGCAGCTGCTGGACTGGAAGCGGATGTGGCAAGGAGCCGAGGAGATCCTGCCGCTGGTCGGCCTGTCGGTGGACGTCAAAACCCCGGTCGGCGCCCTCACCATCGCCCAGCAACAACTCCTGGAATGCGCACGGGCCCTGGTCCGTAAATCCCGGGTGATCTTCTTCGACGAACCCACCTCCCCGCTGACAAGCCACGAAGTGGAGCGGCTGTTCGAGGTCATCGGTCAGCTGCGCCAGCAGGGCTACGTCCTCGGCTTCATCAGCCACCGCATGGACGAGGTCCTGGAGATCAGCGACCGCATCTCCGTCCTGCGCGACGGACACCTGATCGACAGCGTCGACGGGCCCGGCGCCGACCCCGCGGACCTGGTGCACAAGATGGTCGGCCGCGCCATCGACCTGGGCCGCCGCAAGGAAACCAGCCACGCGACCGACCAGACGGTCCTCGAGGTCACCGACCTGAGCAGCCCGCCGTCGTTCACCGATGTCTCCTTCACCGTCCGCCGCGGCGAGGTCCTCGGCTTCGCCGGCCTGGTGGGCAGCGGACGCACCGAGATCGCCGAGGCCATGGTCAATCTGCGGGCCCGCACCGGTGGGACGGTCACCGTCGACGGCACCGAGCTGTCCGAGCTGCCGCTGCGCCAGGTCATCGACGCCGGCCTGGTCTACCTGCCGGAGGACCGGGCCAAGAACGGCGCCTTCCTCGACATGACGGTCACCCACAACGTGTCGGCCAGCACTGTCAACCGTCTGCGCTCGTCCCGGTTCGGTCTCCTCGACCTCGGCCGCGAACAGCGCGAGACCGCCGAGATGACGCGCCGACTGAACGTCCGGGCGGCCTCCCTAGACCTGCCCATCCGCTCCCTGTCCGGCGGAAACCAGCAACGCTGCCTGTTCGGCAAGGCACTCCTGACCTCCCCGAAAGCCGCCGTCTTCGACGAACCCACCCGTGGCGTCGACGCCGGCGCCAAGGAGGAGCTCTACGAAGTCATCGACGACCTGGCCAAGGACGGCCTCGCCGTCGTGGTCATCTCCTCCGAACTGGAGGAACTGGTGCGCCTGTGCGACCGCGTCCTGACCGTCTACGAAGGCCGGATCACCGGAGAACTGACCGGTGAGGAGATCTCCATGGCGAACATCGGCCGGCTCATCCTCGGCTCCCCCGACGCCGACCCCGCCCCCGACGCCTGACCGGCCAAACCGACCGTCCCCCCAACCCCCTAGCCCACCCGCGCCAGGAGCGCCAATGTCAGCAACAGCAGCCGTACCGCAACTCTCCCGCACGGCCCCTCCCTTTCACCGGCAGCTGGCCCAGGCCCTCCTGCGCAACCGCTCCGCGCAGCTCGTCGTGGCGCTGCTGGTGATCACCGCGGTGGTCGGATCCGTCCAACCCGGATTCCTCACCCGCGGCAACATCGAGTTCATCATGCTGAACTCGGTCGTCCTCGGGCTCATTTCACTCGGCCAGACGTTCGTCATCATCAGCCGCGGCATCGACCTGTCCGTCGCCCCGATCATGGGCCTGACCGCCGTGGTCACCGGCCTGATGTCCACCCGCAGCGGACTCCCGCTGCCGGCCGCCGTCCTGCTCGCCCTGGCAATCGGACTGCTCCTCGGTGCATTCAACGGCCTCCTGGTCAGCGTCGTGCGCATCCCGCCGATCATCGTCACCCTCGGTACCCTCGGGCTCTTCGGCGGCCTGCAGTTCCTGTACACCAACGGCGACCAGGTCACCAGCGTCCCGCCCGCCTACGCCGGCTTCGGCAACAACACCCTCCTGCCTGGCCTGCCCCAGCCCGTGGTGCTGCTGGCCGTCCTCACCGCGGTGTGCTGGGCGGTCCTGCGCTACACCACCTTCGGCCGGAACGTCTTCGCGGTCGGCAACAACGAACGTGCGGCGCGCGCCGTCGGCATCCCGGTCCGCTTCACGGTCTTCAGTACCTACCTCGTCAGCGGCCTGCTGGCCGGCCTCGCCGGACTGGTCTACATCGCCCACACCGCCGCGGCCACCGCCACCACCGGCACCGCGGAGAACATGCAACTGCAGTCCATCGCCGCGGTCCTGATCGGCGGAACCATGATCAGCGGAGGTCGGGGCGGCGTCCTGGGCGGCGTCCTCGGCAGCCTGTTCCTCTCCCTGGTCCTCACCGCCCTCGTCTTCTCCGGCATTCCGGCGATCTGGAACACCGCAGGCCAAGGCGTCTTCATCCTGATCGCCGTGCTACTCGACGCCCGACTCTCCCGCGCAGCCTCCGGCGTGGAAGGAGCCACCTCATGACCGGCCTGTCCCTAGCCCCGCGCTCCCCTGCCGGCAGCGAAGACCCCACACCCCCGCGCCCCGCCCGGGCCCTGGGCCTGATCAGCCGATTCGGCGGCTGGGAATCCGGCCTGCTGCTGTTGTTCGTGGTCGAACTGCTCTACTTCTCGGTCAGCTCACCGGACTTCTTCAACGGCGGCAACGGCTTGCTGTCACTGTCCCAGCAATTCGTCACCACCGGCATCGTCGCCCTCGGCCTCGCCCCGGTCGTCCTCAGCGGCGGCATCGATCTGTCGGTGGGCTCCACCGCCAGCCTGTCAGGCGTGGTGATGGCAGCCCTGTGGAAGGGCGGCATCAACATCTGGCTGGCCGCGCTCGGCGGCCTGCTGGCCGCACTCCTGATCGGTCTGGCCAACGGCCTGCTGGTGGTACGGGGCCGCCTTGAACCGCTGATCGGCACCCTGGCCGTCGGCTTCATCGCGACCAGCATCGCCACCGGTGTCGCGGGCGACTCCCCGCCCTACGGCTTCCCCGCCTCCTTCACCACCCTGGGCGTCGGCACCCTCGGTCCCGTCCCCCTGCAGCTGATCATCTTCGCGGTGCTCGCCGCCATGGTCCTGCTGCTCATGACCCGCACGGAGTTCGGCCGGTCCATCACCATGATCGGACACAGCGCCAGCGCCGCCCGCTACTCCGGCATCAAGGTCAACGCCCAGCTGACCCGCGCCTACATCTTCTCCTCACTGATGGCCGGCATCGCGGGGCTGCTGCTGGGAGCGTTCTACAGCGCCGTGCGCGCCGACCTCGGCGGCAGCCTGCTGCTGCCCGCACTCACCATGATCGTCCTTGGCGGCGTCGACATCTTCGGCGGCCGCGGCAGGGTCCTCGGCGTCATCGTGGCCGTCTTCGCCCTCGGCTACCTCACCCAGGGCCTGCTCATCTCCGGCTACTCCCAGCTGGCCAGCAACATGGTCGTCAGCGTCGTCATGCTCGTCGCCATCGCGGTGAAGATGCTCGCCGCCCCGGCCGACACCAGCCTCGCCGAGCGACTGCGCCACCGCCTGGGCAACCTGCGCGGCCCCCGCCCCACCACAGGACAGCCCCCGCAGTGACACCCGCCCCGGTCCGCCCCCGGACCGCCGACTCCTACGGCACCACACCCTGCAAGAAAGGCAGAACTGCCATGTCCCGCACCTCCCGCACCAGATGGGTGGCCCTCACCGCTGCCGCCGCCGCGACCATGCTGGTCACCACCGCTTGTGGCACCACCACCGGCACCGGCAGCTCGACCGCCGCCGGCGGCAAGATCAAGGTCGCCATGGTTCCCAAGCTCGTCGGCCTCGCCGTGTTCAAGGCCAACCAGCAGGGGGCCGAATCCGTCGCGAGCGACCTCAACATCGACTTCAAGTACGACGGACCCGTCGACGCTTCCGCACAGGGCCAGGTCCAGGTCTTCAACAGCCTCATCGCCCAGCGCTACAACGTCATCACCACCACCGCCAACAACCCCTCCGTCCTCGCCCCCGCCCTCATCCAGGCGAGGAAGCAGGGCATCAAGGTCATCTCCTACGACTCCGACGTTCTGCCGGAGGCCCGCGACTTCTTCATCCAGAACACCGACCTGCCCGCCATGGGCAAGGCCCTGGTCGACTGCGTCGCCAAGCCCGCCGGGCCGCAGGCCGAGATCGCGATCCTGTCCTCCACCCCGGACGCCACCATCCAGAATCAGTGGATCAAGGCCGTCAAGGACACCCTCAAGGCCGACTACCCCAACATCAAGATCGTCACCACCCAGTACGGGCAGTCCAGCCCCTCCCAGTCCCTCACCGCCGCGCAGAACATCCTGCAGGCCTACCCCAACGTCAAGGCCATCATCGCCCCCGACGGCGCCGCCGAGGCCGGCGCTGCCGAAGCCGTCCAGAAGCTCGGCAAGAGCGGCAAGGTCTTCGTCACCGGCACCTCCGACCCCGCCTCCATCCGGCAGTACGTCAAGTCGGGCATCATCCCCTGCTCACCGCTGTGGGACGAGACCAAGGAAGGCCAGCTCGTCATGCACGTCGCGCGCCTCGCCCACGACGGCAAGATCGGGCCCAACAGCACCTTCACCGCCGGCGACCTCGGCAGCTTCACCGCAAAGAACGGTGTCATCACCTTCTCCAAGCCGCTGATCTTCACCAAGGAGAACATCGACGACTACAAGTGGTGACACCCCCGGCAACCCCGAGCCGGGAAATCCCCGGCAATTCCAACCACGAACAGGAGCGCACATGATGAAGGTCGGGTGGCTGGGGCTCGGCGCCATGGGCCTGCCGATGGCACACCGCCTGCATACCACCGGCACCGCCACGGTCACCGCCTTCGACAGCGCGTCCCGTCCCACGGCCCAGGCTGCGGGCGACGGCCTCACCATGGCCGCATCCCCCGCACAGGCCGCCCGTGATGCCGACCTGATCATGGTCATGGTCCGTGACGCCGCCCAGACCCGTCAGGCCCTGCTCCCGGCCGGAGGCACCGGCCCGCTGCCGGCACCCGGTTCCACCGTGGTGATCATGAGCACCATCGGGCCCGGCCCGGCCCGGGAACTGGCCGCCGCCCTCGCCGACCACGACGTGGCCGTCGTCGACGCCCCGGTCAGCGGCGGCGTGGCCCGCGCCGCCACCGGCGACCTCGTCATCATGGCCGGCGCATCCGACGAGGCCTTCAACCGGAGCCGGCCCGCCCTCGACGTACTGGGCAGTACCGTCGTCCAGGTCGGCCAGAACGCGGGCGACGGCCAGGCCGTGAAACTCGTGAACCAGCTGCTGTGCGGCGTACACATCGCCGCCGCGGCCGAAGCCCTCGCCTACGCCGAATCCCTCGGACTCGACTCCACCGCCGTATGGCAGACCATCCGCGGCGGCGCCGCCGGATCCTTCATGCTCGACGACCGCGGCGAGCGCATGCTCCACCGCAGCTACAGCCCGGTACGCAGCGCCCTGTCCCTCTTCGTCAAGGACCTCGGCCTCGTCGTCGAACAAGCACAACACAGCCACATCCCGGTGCCCCTGGCCTCCACCGCCGCCCAGCTGTTCACCATGGGCGCCGCACAAGGCCTCATCGAGGGCGACGACGCCGGCCTCATCGAGCTCTACCGGCGATGGGGCCCCGGCCCCACCACGGATCACCCCCCAACGACTTCCTGACGCACATCCCGAACGACCGCCGCCGCTCCTGGAACACCACCGGCACGGCACTCCGGCGGAACGACAGCAAGAAAAAGAAAGAGAGAACCACCATGCGAGTCCTCGTAACCGGAGCGCTGGGCAAGGTCGGACGCGCCACTACCGACGCGCTGGTCGCGGCCGGGCATCAGGTGACAGCCTCCGACCTGGCCCGGCCGGACTTCGACCGGCCGGCCCCGGGAACCCCCGACTACCAGCAGGCCGACCTCACCAACCCCGGCGACGCCTTCTCCGTGGTCCGCGGCCACGACGCCGTCGTCCACGTCGCCGCCATCCCCGAGCCCACCCACAACCCCCCGCACGTGGTCTTCCAGAACAACCTCATGGCCACGTTCAACGTCCTCGAAGCCGCCGTCCGCTTCGGCATCAGCCGCTTCGTGAACATCTCCTCCGAGACCGTCCCCGGATTCTTCTTCCCCGAGCGGCCCTTCCTGCCCCAGTACGCCCCGGTCGACGAGGAACACCCGGTCGCGCCTCAGGACCCCTACGCGCTGTCCAAGCTCTTCTCCGAGCAGCTCATGGACGCAGCCATCCAGCGCTCCGACATCCGGGCCATCTCCATCCGGCCCAGCTGGGTGCAGCACAAGGGCAATTACGCGCGCAATCTCGGCCCCCAGATCCGCGACGCGTCCGTGCTCAGCCCCAACCTGTGGAGCTACATAGACGCCTACGACCTGGCCGACGCCATCGTCCTCGCCACCGAATCCGAGCTGCCCGGTCACGAGGTCTTCTACATCGCCTCCCCCGACAACGTAGGCGGTCACGACTTCGCCGAAAACGTCCGCACCTACTACGGCGACAAGATCGAAATCCGCGACCTCGCACGCCCGGACGCCTCCGGCATCTCCTGCGCCAAGGCCCACCGCCTCCTCGGCTGGGAGCCCAAGCGCTCCTGGCGCGACTACCTCGACGCCGAGGGCAACCCCCTGCCCGAAAGCACCACCCCCAACAACTAACCCCCTCACTCCCAGGCCACGAAGCGACCGGACCCCGCAGCAACGACGGCACCACCATCACCCGTGCCGGAGCGGTGCGTTAAGAACACGACCACGGCGGCCGAATAAAG
>NZ_JBSFMS010000172.1:0-12163 GCF_053599675.1 Streptomyces sp. NPDC000880
CCCGTCGTCCGGTGACAGGCTCAGAGACCGGATGAGACGTCCGTCTTCCCATACAGCGAACGCCAACCAGTCGACCACGCTGTGCATGGCGTGCAACGGCTTTTGCGGGGGGACTCGCCTTCGCCAACGTCTTCAAGCGGACGTTCGGACTCGCTGCCGAGCCGCTTCCCGCGAGAGTACCGTGCGACCCCGTACCGTGCCCTGACGGCCCAACAGTTTCTAACGGCGCGTCAATCGCCACAAGCAATGGCGCGGCATCACCACCCTTGGAGAAGACCGCGACCGTCTGCCTCCCCTTACTCCACTTCGCAGGCATCTTGCTGTAGTCCGCACGATGATCCGAATGAACGCTCCTCGCCCGTTCGCCGTGCTTCTGGTGCTTTCTTCACCGTGCCGGTCTCTGCTCCGGTGACCTGCGTAAATAATCAAGCGAGACCAGCCTCTACGCCTGCCCGGGTGACACATAAGTCGAATGTCATGTTGCGGTGGTGACGGACTGTCGGTTGCCTCATGAGCGGAGCACAGCAGAGGCGCCGCGCAGACAGGCCGGACACTGCTCCGTTGGAGGATCCTCATGCGTAACAGACATCTTGGTGTAGGTATCGGCCTGGTTCTCGGTGCCCTTGCTCTGTCGGCCCCGGCCGCCGTCGCCGCCGATGACTCAGACATCCAGATCCGCCCGGGAACCGCCTCCCCGGGCTCCACGGTCACCGTCAGTACCGAGGCATGCGGCGAGGACGTGACCTACGGCAAGGGCGAGTCGGAGGCGGGAGGGGCCTTCCACCTCTTCGAAGGTGACCGTGCGGGTGTGCTCACCGGCGAGTTCCAGATTCCGGAAGAGACCGACCTCGGCAGCGACACAGTCACCGTAAAGTGCCCACCGCGGATCAAGATCACGGATACGTACAAGGTCACCGACCACCAGCCGAGCGGCGCGGTCGACGCCGGCTTCGGGCCGGCCAAAGACAGAGGTACGCAGTTCGCCCTCGGCGGTGTGCTGCTCGCCGGAGCCGCAGCCGGGGTTGCTGTCAGGAGGCGCCGCCGCCCGAGCGGCATCCGACCCTGACCGCCCACCTCCCGCCACACCGGCCCCCGGACCGCACGGGTCCGGGGCCGCGAGGGCCCCACCCCACCCGCTGCGAAAGCAGAGGCTCGACCGCGATGGAAACAGGGCACAAGAGCAGGGCTTCCCCACACGCGTCCACCCCTTCGGTCAAGTTTCTGGCCTGCGCGCTGATGGCCGGTACCGTGCTGGTGATCAGCGGAGCACGCGACGAGCAGCCACCGCAGCCTTCCGCTGCCCAGGCCTTCTCCACCTCTGTACGCCCCGATCCCAGCGGCACCGCCTCAGCCGCGCGCCCCACCGTCCAGCCGCTGCCCCCGTCGGATCCGGTCCGGCTTCGGGTCCCCGCCATCGGCGTGGACGCCCCCATGACAAGACTGGACCTCGACGCGGCAGGGGCGCTACGGCCCCCGCCCGCCGACAAGCCCAGACTGGCCGGCTGGTACGGCGACGGCACGGCTCCCGGCTCGACAGGGACAGCCGTCACCGCCGGGCACGTGGACACGCCCGCAGGCCCCGGCGTCTTCCACGGCCTCGGGGCCCTGGCCAAGGGTGACACCATCGAGATCAGCCGGGCAGACCAGCGCACGGCCGTGTTCTCCGTCGACGCCGTGGAGGTCTACGACAAGAAGGAATTCCCGGACGAGAAGGTCTACGGCAGCTCCGACCTGCCCGAGCTGCGGGTGATCACCTGCGGCGGCAATTACTCCAAGCACACCGGCTACCAGGGAAACGTCGTGGTCTACGCGACGCTGACCGCGGTGAAGTAGCCACTCCCGAGGCACATGTGCGGCAGTCGTTCTGGGGAACCTGCGCCGAGCTGCGCGCCGTGGCGCCGGCCGGACCGCGCAAGCCCGGGGGACGCCACGGGCCCTCTGGGCCGCGTACCCAGTAGTTGCGGGCCGGCGCGAGAACCCGTCGCTCGAAGGCCGTGAACGCGGCCTCCTGCCGCCACTCCACCGCCGCCTTCGGGCTGGCCGCGAGGAACGCCTCGCAGCTGGGCCCCGGTTCGCGCTCCCCAGGGCGTCCTGCGAGGCACTCGCGCACCGGCCGGTAGCCGTCCAGGGTGCGCCACAGGCTGCGGCCCGGCAGGAAGGCGTACTCGAGGGAGGCGCGGGCCAGGTCCTTCAGTTCCCGGTAGGACAGGTTGTACCTCTGGGCCGCGCGGCGGTACTCGTCGCTGATGGTGATCCGGGAGACCCCGGCGTCGTCGGTGGCGAGCACGACGGGGACGCCGTGCTCCCGGTACAGCGGGAAGGGGTGCTCGGGGCCGGAGATGCCGAGGATCTGGTCGTTGCTGCTGAGCGGGACCTCTACGGCGATACGGCGCTCGGACATGGTCTCCAGCAGTTCGTCCGCCGCGTCCTCGTGCCGGATGTCGACGCCGTGGCCGATGCGCTCTGCGTGTGCAACGTTCACCGCCTCGCGGATGTGGAAGCCCAGGTCCTCGGGCTTGGCCAGGCCGGGGGCCAGTTCGCCCGCGTGCAGGGTGATGTGTGCCCGCGGGTGGACGCGGTGCAGATGGGCGAGCATCAGCATGTGGAGGCTGTAGTCCCGCAGGGAGACGGCTCCGTCCTCGGGCTGGACCAGGTTCACCGCGGCGAACCGCGGGTCTCGTTCGGCCAGTTCCATGGCCAGCGCCATCTGGGTGAAGACCCGTTCGGGGGTGCTGTTCCGCGAGACCTGCGAGATGAACCGGAAGGGCACCGCGCAGCCCGGGTCCGGCGTCGCGCTGTCGCAGTGGGCGGTGGCTCGGAACGCCGCGAGGCCTTGGGCGGCTTCGGTCTGTGCCTGGCGCACGACTTGGTCCATGGCACCGTCGGCGAGCAGGCTCTGGTACATCCGGAGCAGGTTCGCGTCGTAGCCGACCCGGTCGGCGAGCGCGTTGGCCCCGCGACTGTTGGAGGTGACCATAAGTTCTTGGTAGAACTGCTTCTGCCTGGCTGCCGTGTTCGACACCTCGGCCATCAACTCCCCGGGGTGGCGCGTGGCCACCTCGGAGAACTTGCCGAAGGTGGCGAAGAAGTGGTCGTGTCCCGACTCCTCGCCCGGCGTGAAGTCCTGCATCGACCAGGCCCGCAGCACCTGCGGTCGGAGCGCGGCGTCGGTACGCATCTCGACGGCGGGCCGGCTGTTCGCCGGGCACGGCGGTGGGAGGGCCCGCTGCGTGCCGTTCTCGATGCACAGACCATCCGCCATCGCCAGGTCCATCAGCAACTCGGTCGATGCCGCACCGGCGAGGTGGCTGTGCAGGTCGCCGCCCTTGGGCAGTTCGCGGAAGAAGGAGGCCAGCGCTTCAGGTTGGTCGCGGACGCCGTCCAGGTACGCCGATACGCGGCGTTCGACGGCGGGTGGCGGCGCCACGCCCGCATCGGCGCCTGCGGCGGCCGCTGACTGCGCGGCGAGCAGCGTCAGCGCCAGGGCGAGCAGCATCGTCGGACGGCTCCGTGCGGTGCCGCGAGTCTTGTTGATCATTCCGGCATCGTGGCCAGCCCCGTCGACGACTGACGAAGTGACAGGCCGTGATCACCTGAAGGGGCGAGTGGCCACGCGCCCACCAGCACGGTGGCAAGCTCCGCCGGGTCCACCGCCTGGCGCAGGTCGCTGACCTGGCCGTCGCCCACCTCGACTACGCGCCGGACACCCTCGGAGCGCAGGGCCATCTGGTCCGGGTACACCAAGCGGGCCATCGTCCAGGAGCCGCCGGTGCCCACGCCCGATGCCGCGGGTACGGGCGGCGGCACAGCGGACGGCCACGAGCCGCGCCGACGATAACGGCGACCGGGAAGGCGGCGCAGGCGGGGGGCTGACCTGCCGGTGACGGGCTCGAAGCGGGGCCCGCCACCGCGAGGGCCGCAAACTGCCGGCGCATGAAAGCCGTTAGTGGGGCCCACGCCGGGGAACCCGCGATCGTAGGCATATCCATACCAACAGCCCTACGGAAGAAGGCCCTCATGGCAGTCGCCAAGACGAGCGTGCTGATCCTGGACTGCGCGGAACCCGCGGCTCTGGCGGAGTTCTACGCCACCCTGCTCGATGCACGGACACAGGTGGGAGCGGACCCCGACTACGTCGAGATCGTCGGTAACGACGGCGTGCACCTGGCCGTGCACAGGGATCACGGGTACGCGCCACCCAGCTGGCCCCGGCCGGACGACTCCCAGCAGGCGCACCTGCGGATCCTCGTCTCGCACGACGACATGGACGAGGCCGAACGAGAGGCGATCAGCCTCGGCGCACGCCCGCTGGATACCAAGGACAACGGCGGGCTGCGCGATGTGCGCCTCTACTCCGATCCCGCCGGGCACTCCTTCTCGCTGGCCGTCTCGGCCCCGCGAGCCGACGCCCCCCGGACGCCGGAGCCCCAGGACGGCCTGCGCCTGGTCTGAGGCCGACGGCACCCGGCCTGACGTCGGCAGCACGGCCTCTCAGAGTTCGCGCAATGCGGGGAGCAGCTTTGTCTCCGCCCAGTCGAGGAAGGGCCGTTGATGGTCACCGCCCACCTGGACGAGCGCGATCTCGGTGAAGCCCGCCTCCGCATACGGCCGTACGGCCTCGACGAAATCGTCGACCTTGTCCCCGCACAGAATGGACCGGGCGACGACCGCGGGGGGGGGTAACGGGGCGTCGGGCACGTCACGTACGTCATGAGCGGGATCCGGGAGGTGGCCTGGGCGGCCGCGCCGAGGACGCTCCATGCGTACGGGGCGTGGCCCTGGGACGCCAGCCATGGGAAGTAGTGGTCGGAGGTGACGGAGAAGTCGAAGCCCGCGCGCTCCGCGCCGACGACGTGCTCGACGAGTTCACGGGGCCGGCCTGCTCGGTCATCATCGTGTATCCGAATTGCGTTATATCGGTCCTGTTGTCGATCTTCGGCAGATGAAACCTCGGCCATGCCGGAGGCAGCTGCCGCACCTGACCGGGTAGCCGCAATGAACAACATCATTGATCACAGCATCATTGATCCAGGCCGGTGATATCGGCGGCGCGGCGGAACACGTCGACGAGCATGGGGAGGGTGAGCCGCCCGGTGAATGTGTTGTGCTGGCTCGGGTGGTAGCAGCCGAGAAGATGCAGCTCCCGGCGCTCCCCCCGGCCGGGAAGTGTCACCTGGGCGCCGTGCGCGAACACGGGCCGGCGGCGCGGCAGTTGCCACCCCGCCTCGCTGAGGACGGGCAGCAGCGCCTGCCAGCCGAAAGCGCCGAGGACGACCGCCGCGCGCAGGGTGGGGCGGAGCAGTTCCAGCTCCCTCGCCAGCCATGGCCGGCAGGCGTCCCGCTCGGCCGGGGTCGGCCTGTTCTGCGGTGGTGCGCAGTGGACGGGTGCCGTGACCCGTACTCCGCGCAGCTTCAGCCCGTCGCCGCGCTGCGTGGAGTCCGGCTGCGAAGCGAGGCCGACGGCGTGCAGCGCGGCGAAGAGGATGTCGCCCGACGCGTCCCCGGTGAACATCCGGCCGGTCCGGTTGCCCCCGTGCGCCGCGGGCGCGAGCCCGACCACGGCCAGAGCCGCGTCCGGCGGGCCGAATCCGGGGACCGGCCTTCCCCAGTACTCCCAGTCCCGGAAGGCGGCGCGCTTCGTTGCGGCGACCTCCTCCCGCCAGGCCACCAGCCTGGGACAGGCCCGGCACTGGGCCACATGCGCGTCCAGCTCGCCAAGTTCCCGGCAGCGCGGTGCGCTGCGCGCGGGAAAGTCACCGTCGTCAGGACTCGGCGGTGGCTGTGCCACTTCGCTTCCCTCCCTGTGTCGAGGCGCCCTTCTGAGCGGCGCGGACCCGCATCCGGGAGCCCTCTTGCGACGCCCCGGAGCCGCTCGGCTTCGACGTCTGGAGCGCCTTCCCCGACGGACCTGTCGGGGATGCCACCACAACATAGCCGGGCCGTCAGGCGGCGAAGCCGAGGTTCGTCACGTACTCGTACTTCCCCCAGTCGGAGCCGAGGTCGGCGATCTGGTCGATCCACGCGTCGCCCAGGGCCTGGAGGCCGCCCGCCGACCATGCTCGGACGATGACCTCGCTTCGACAGGGCGCGGTGGGTCAGTGGCGGGCTGCGGGGACTGCGGCAGTGTCGGAGTCGGAGGTGGAGGCGGTGACGACCAGGCTGTGGGTGGTCGCCGTGCGGCGCTCCAGGAGGTGGGAGACGACCGCGAGGCCGAGGGCCGATGCGGCAAGGGCGGCGCCGACCCAGTTGGGTGCGGTATAGCCGAGTCCGGCCGCGATGACGATGCCACCGAGCCAGGCGGCGAGGGCGTTGCCGAGGTTGAAGGCGCCGATGTTGACGGCGGAGGCCAGGGTGGGAGCGCCCGCGGCCTGGTCCAGGACCCGCTTCTGCAGCGGCGGTACGGTCGCGAAGCCCAGCGCGCCGATCAGGACGATGGTGATCGCCGCGGTGACCGTGTTGTGCGCGGTGAGGGTGAACAGCGCCAGTACGAGGGAGAGGGCGCCCAGCGACACATACAGCAGCGGCATCAGGGCGCGGTCTGCGAACTTTCCGCCGATCAGGTTCCCGCCGACCATGCCGAGGCCGAACAGGACCAGCAGCCAGGTGACGGACGAGTCGGCGAACCCGGCGACCTCGGTCATCATCGGCGTGATGTAGGTGATCGCGGCGAAGACTCCGCCGAAGCCGAGGACCGTCATGGCCATGGCGAGCAGGACCTGCACATTGCGGAAGGCCGCCAGCTCGTGGCGCAGCCGTACGCCTTCGGGCTTGGGCTGCTCCGGCACCAGCTTCGCCACGCCGAGCAGTCCGAGGACGCCGAGGGCGGCGACGATGAAGAAGGTGGCGCGCCAGCCGGCGCTCTGGCCGACGTAGGTGCCGAGCGGGACGCCGACGACGTTGGCGACGGTCAAACCGGTGAACATCATCGCGATCGCGCCGGCCTTCTTCTCCGGGGCGACGAGGTCGGCCGCGACGACCGAGCCGATGCCGAAGAAGGCGCCGTGGGCGAGCGAGGCGACGACCCGGCCGGCCAGCATCACGCCGAAGACGGGTGCGACGGCGGAGAGGACGTTCCCGGCGATGAACAGGCCCATCAACAGCATCAGCATCCGCTTCCGGGACACCTTCGTACCGAGGATGGTCATCAGCGGGGCGCCGAGCACCACCCCGAGCGCATAGCCGGTGACCAGGAATCCGGCCATCGGGATCGACACGCCGAAGTCCGAAGCGACATCGGGCAGCAACCCCATGATGACGAACTCGGTGGTGCCGATGCCGAAGGCCCCGATGGCGAGGGCGAGGAGCGCGAGTGGCATGGGAGAACCTTCCAGAAAAATTACATCTGCACCTTACAAGCGCCCACAATAATTGCAGACGCCACTACTTGCAAGCGCGCCATATCCTGCAGCCTCGACGCGGTCCATACCAAGTCCCGACAGTGGTCCATACCAAGCCCTTGACAGGCGCTTAGTTCACTTCTTAAATCACGTAGTGAACTAAGCCTCATGTCATATGCACGACATATCCCCTTCCTCCTTCATGCCCCGGAAGGGAGAGTCATGGACTCCCCACGTTTGGCACGGCGCCTGCTGGTGTCCGTTCTGTCCGTCCTGACCCTTGCGACTCTCACCAGCGGTCTCGCACAGGCCGAACCCCCACCGTCCCCCGCCGCGGCGGCACCGGCCGCCGTGACGTTCTCCGACGAGTTCGACGGCCCCGCGGGCTCCGCCGTCGACGCCGGCAAATGGCAGATCGAGACGGGCGACAACGTCAACAACCACGAGCGGCAGTACTACACGGCGGGCAACCGCAACGCCGCCCTCGACGGCCAGGGTCATCTGGTCATCACCGCCCGCCGCGAGAACCCAGCCAACTACCAGTGCTGGTACGGCAGATGTGAGTACACCTCCGCCCGGCTGAACACCGCGGGCAAGTTCACCCAGACCTACGGACACGTCGAAGCCAGGCTCAAAGTGCCGCGCGGCCAGGGCATGTGGCCCGCCTTCTGGATGCTCGGCAACGACATCGGCCAGGTCGGCTGGCCCAACTCGGGCGAGATCGACGTCATGGAGAACGTCGGCTTCGAGCCCTCCACCGTCCACGGCACGCTCCACGGCCCGGGCTACTCCGGCTCCGGCGGCATCGGCGCCGCGTACACCCTCCCCGGCGGTCAGGCCTTCGCCGACGCCTTCCACACCTTCGCCGTCGACTGGGCTCCCGATTCGGTGACCTGGTCGGTCGACGGCAACGTCTACCAGCGGCGTACGCCTGCCGATCTCGGCGGCCGTACCTGGGTGTTCAACAAGCCGTTCTTCCTGATCCTCAACCTCGCGGTCGGCGGCTACTGGCCCGGCGACCCCGACGGCAGCACCGTCTTCCCCCAGCAACTCGTCGTCGACCATGTGCGGGTCAGCACCAGCGACAACCCAAGCGTCGGCGGCACCATCACGGGTCTGGGGGGCAAGTGCGTGGACGTGGCGGGAGCCAACAGCACCAACGGCACACCCGTACAGCTCTACGACTGCAACGGCAGCGGCGCCCAGCAGTGGAACGTCGGCACGGACGGCACGATCCGGGCGCTGGGCAAGTGTCTGGACGTCACCTCCGGCGGGACGGCAGACGGCACCACCGTCCAGCTCTGGGACTGCAACGGATCAGCCGCCCAGCGATGGACCGTCACCGCCGCCCGCGACATCGTCAACCCCCAGGCCGACAAATGCCTGGACGCCACCGGCAACAGCTCAGCCAACGGCACCCGCCCGCAGATCTGGACCTGCACCGGAGCCGCCAACCAGAAATGGACGGCGCCCACCGGCGGCCGCGACCCGGCGCCCACCGGCCCCATGGCTGTCGCCCCGTACATCTACAACGGCTGGGGCAGCCCGCCCAGTCCGACCACCGTCATGAACGCCACCGGCGTCCAGTGGTTCACGCTCGCCTTCGTCCTCAGCAACGGCTACTGCAACCCGCAGTGGGACGGGAGCAGGCCGCTGACCGGAGGCGTCGACCAGCAGACGGTCAACGCCGTCCGCGCGGCCGGCGGCGATGTGATCCCGTCCTTCGGCGGCTGGAGCGGCAACAAGCTCGAAAGCTCCTGCGGCAGCGCCGGCGAACTGGCCGCCGCCTACCAGAAAGTCATCAACGCCTACGGGCTCAAGGCGATCGACATCGACATCGAGGCCGCCGCGTACGACAGCCCCACCGTCCAGCAGCGCACGGTCGACGCGTTGAAGACCATCAAGGCCAACAACCCCGGGATCAAGGTGTATGTCACCTTCGGTACCGGCCAGAACGGCCCCGACGACAGCCTCATCCGCAAGGCCGCGGCGTCCGGCCTGACCGTGGACAGCTGGACGATCATGCCGTTCAACTTCGGCGGGGCCGGCCAGAACATGGGCACGCTCACTCTCCGTGCCGCCGAAGGGCTGAAGAACACGGTCAAGAGCGCCTACGGCTACACCGACGACCAGGCCTACCGGCATACCGGCATCTCCTCGATGAACGGCATCACCGACAACAACGAGACCGTCACGGTCGCCGACTTCCGCACCATCCTCGGCTACGCGCAGCAGCGGCACCTCGCGCGACTGACCTTCTGGTCGGTCAACCGCGACCGCCCCTGCACCGGCGGCGGCGCAGACACCTGCTCGGGCGTCTCCCAGCAGCCGTGGGACTTCACCCGAGTCTTCGCCCAGTACACCGGCTGATCCCTCTCCCCCGTCCGTCAGCCCCATCTGTCACCCTCATCCGTCAACCCCCCACCGAGCCGGCCCGCCGGCACAGGAGAAACCGTGCTCCAATCCCTGCGAACGCCCAGAGCGGGCCGTCACGCCTTCACAAACGCCCGCCGCGCAAGGCCTCTTGTGGCCGGCCTCGTCGTGGTGGCCTCGGCCTTTTCGGTCCTCGCCGCCATCCCGTCCACCCAGGCGGCCACTCCTCAAGGAGCCGCCGGGGCCGCCGCCCTGCCGACCAGCTGGGCCACCGTGGTGAACAGCGGCAGCGGCAAGTGCCTGGACGCACGCTCGGCCGCGACCGTGAACGGCACCGCCGTCCAGCAGTACGCCTGCAACAACTCCACCGCCCAGCAGTGGAGCTTCACCGCCACCAGCGACGGCTTCGTGCGGATCAACAACCGCAATGACGCGAACCAGGTCGTGGACGTGAGCGACGTCTCCACCGCCGACAACGCCGCGGTACACCTGTGGACGTACGGCGGCGGCAACAACCAGCAGTGGCAGGCCGTGGACGAGGGCGGCGGCGCGTACCACTTCGTCAACCGCAACAGCGGCAAGTGCCTGGACGTGCCCTCCGCGTCCACGGCCGACAGCGTCCAGTTGGTCCAGTACACCTGCAACAACTCGGCAGCCCAGCGGTTCCAGGTCGCGCCCGTGAACTCCGCGCCCGGCGACGTAGACCTCGGTCCGAACGTGGTCGTATTCGACCCGTCGATGCCGTCCGCGACCATCCAGAGCCGACTGAATTCGATCTTCCAGCAGCAGGAGCAGAACCAGTTCGGCTCCCAGCGCTACGCGGTGATGTTCAAGCCCGGCACCTACAGCAACGACGTCAACGTGGGCTTCTACACCCAGGTTCTGGGCCTCGGCCAGTCGCCCGACTCGGTGACGATCAACGGCGCGGTGCACGTCGAGGCCGACTGGTTCCCGCCGCAGAACGCCACTCAGAACTTCTGGCGCGGCGCCGAGAACCTCTCGGTGAACCCGGCCGGGGGCACGGACCGGTGGGCGGTATCCCAGGCGGCTCCGTACCGGCGCATGCATGTCCGCGGCAACCTGGCCCTGGACGACGGCGGCTGGGCGAGCGGCGGATTCATGGCCGACAGCAAGATCGACGGTCAGGTGCGGTCCGGTACGCAGCAGCAGTGGATGACCCGGAACTCCCAGCTCGGCAGCTGGACAGGGTCCAACTGGAACATGGTCTTCGTCGGTAGCCAGGGCGTTCCGGGCAACAGCTTCCCCAACCCGCCCTACACGACCGTGAACCAGACACCCACGGTCCGGGAGAAGCCCTTTTTGTACGTGGACGGCACCGGCGCCTACAGGGTGTTCGTACCGTCCCTGCGGGCCAACTCCTCGGCCACCACGTGGGCGGCCGGCAACGCCGCCGGTACCTCGCTCGGCATGGACCAGTTCTTCGTCGTGAAGGCCGGGACGACCGCCGCGCAGATCAACGCCGCGCTGGCCGAGGGGAAGAACCTGCTGGTCACCCCGGGTGTCTACCACTTGAATCAGACCTTGCGGGTGACTCGCCCCGACACCGTGATCCTGGGGCTCGGCCTCGCCACGTTCATCCCGGACGGCGGCGTCACCGCCATGACGGTCGCCGATGTCGACGGCGTCAAGGTCGCGGGCATCCTCTTCGACGCCGGTACGACCAACTCGCAGACCCTGATGGAGGTCGGCCCGGCAGGCTCCTCCGCCGGCCACAGCGCCAACCCGACGTCCCTGCACGACGTGTACTTCCGGGTCGGCGGCGCCGCGGTGGGCAAGGCGACCACGAGCCTGGTGGTCAACAGCGACAACGTCATCGGCGACCACATGTGGATCTGGCGCGGCGACCACGGCAGCGGCATCGGCTGGAACAGCAATACGGCGGACACGGGACTCGTCGTCAACGGCGATAACGTGACCATGTACGGGCTGTTCGTGGAGCACTACCAGAAGCATCAGACGATCTGGAACGGCAACGGCGGGCGCACGTACTTCTACCAGAACGAGATGCCGTACGACCCGCCCAACCAGGCCGCCTGGATGAATGGCTCGACCCAGGGCTACGCGGCGTACAAGGTGGCCAACTCGGTCACCAGCCATCAGGCGTTCGGGCTCGGGAGCTACTGCTTCTTCAACGTGAATCCGTCCGTGACCGCCGAGCACGCCTTCGAGGTACCCAACAATCCGAATGTGCAGTTCCGGAACATGGTGACCGTCTCGCTCGGGGGCAACGGAACCATTCGCCATGTCATCAACGACAGAGGCGGCCCGTCCAACTCCTCGACGAATGTGGCCAATCTCGTCAGCTATCCCTGACGCGCTCTTCCCGTAGTACACCGGCCGGTACAGGTCCCGCGCCTGGAGCGCGTCGGTGTCCGTGTGCTGCTGGGGCGGCGTGTCGGTGGTGGTCATCACTGCCACCGGAGCGAGTCGGT
>NZ_JBSFMS010000173.1:0-12132 GCF_053599675.1 Streptomyces sp. NPDC000880
GGACCACGGGTCCTTTTTGTTTTGCTTGCTTTTCCGAAGCGCGTCCGAAGGCCGGCTGCGCGAGAATGACTGCAGTACCGAAGACAGGAGTCACGCCGATGTCCACCAACTCTCCCGACGATCGTCCGGAGCGCGAGCCGCGTCGTAGGGACGGTGGTGAGCGGGGCGGCTTCCGCGGTGGCCGCGACGACCGGGATCGTGATCGTGGTCCGCGTCGTGACAACGACCGTGGTGGGTACCGCGGGCCGCGCGACGACCGTGACCGACGTGACGACCGACGTGATGACCGTCCGGGTGGGTTTCGTCGCGACGACCGCGACCGCGACCGGGGCCGTGACGATCGTGGTCCGCGTCGGGAGGACGACCGTAGTGGGTACCGCGGGCAGCGTGACGACCGTGGCTCTCGCCCCAGCGGCGGCGGTGGCGGCTCTCGCCCCAGCAGTGGTGGGGGCGGCGGGTTCCGGCGTGACGACCGTTCCGGTGGTGGCGGTGGCTATGGGCGTCGCGACGACCGGCCGAGTGGACCGCGTCGCGATGACGACCGTGGTGGACGTCCCAGCGGTGGACGGCCCACTGGTGGCGGCGCTTACGGGCGCCGTGACGACCGCGGCCGTGATGACCGGCGTGACGACCGTCCGTCGTTCCGTCGCGATGACGACCGTGGTGGGTACCGCGGGCAGCGTGACGACCGTGGCTCGCGCCCCAGCGGCGGCGGGTACAGCTCTCGCCCCAGCGGCGGCGGTGGCGGCGGGTTCCGGCGTGACGACCGTTCCGGCGGCGGGTATCGCGGTCCGCGCGACGACCGGCGTGATGACCGGGGCCGTGATGACCGTCCGGGTGGGTTCCGGCGTGACGACCGCGGCCGTGATGACCGGCGTGACGACCGCGGCCGTGATGACCGGCGTGACGACCGTCCGTCGTTCCGTCGCGATGACGACCGTGGTGGGTACGGCGGGCAGCGTGACGACCGTGGCTCGCGCCCCAGCAGTGGTGGGGGCGGCGGGTTTCGGCGTGACGACCGTTCCGGTGGTGGCGGTGGCTATGGGCGTCGCGACGACCGGCCGAGTGGGCCGCGTCGCGATGACGACCGTGGTGGACGTCCCGCTGGTGGCGGTGGCTACGGGCGTCGTGACGACCGCGACCGTGGTGGGTACCGCGGGCCGCGTGACGACCGGCGTGACGACCGTGGTGGTTATCGCGGGTCCCGGGACGATCGTGGTGGCTACGGGCGCCGTGACGACCGCGACCGCGGAGACCGCGAGCCGATCAAGCGGCTGCCGATTCCCGAGGACGTCACGGGCGACGAGATCGACAAGGACGTACGGCAGGAGTTGCAGAGCCTGCCCAAGGGTCTTGCCGAGGACGTCGCCAAGAACCTCGTCATGGTCGCCAACCTGATCGACGAGGACCCGGAGCAGGCGTACGCGTACTCCAGGGTCGCGCTGCGGCTTGCCTCGCGTGTGGCTGCCGTGCGGGAGGCCGCCGGCTTCGCCGCGTACGCGACGCAGAAGTACGCGGAGGCTCTGGCCGAGTTCCGGGCGGCCCGGCGGATGACCGGGAGCGTCGAGCTGTGGCCCGTCATGGCGGACTGCGAGCGTGGGCTCGGGCGTCCCGAACGGGCGATGGCGATGGCCGGTGAGCCCGAGGTGCAGAAGCTCGACAAGGCGGGTCAGGTCGAGATGCGACTGGTCGCGGCCGGCGCGCGCAGGGACATGGGGCAGATCGACGCAGCCATTGTGACCCTGCAGAGTCCCGAACTGGCGTCCAACTCCATACAGCCATGGACCGCGCGGCTGCGCTACGCGTACGCCGATGCGCTGCTGGCGGCCGGGCGTGAGGCTGAGGCGCGTGAGTGGTTCGCCAAGGCGCTCGAAGCGGACAGGGACGGGGCGACCGACGCCTCGGACCGGCTTGCCGAGCTGGACGGTGTGGAGTTCGTCGACGCCATCGAAACGGACGACGCGGACGACGCGTCCGGCGATGTCGACGCGTCCGGCGATGTCGACGGTGACAAGTCCGAGTAGCAGGACGTAACGAGGAATGGCGGCACCCCAAGCGGGTGCCGCCCTTTCATATGTCCTAGTCCAGCGCCAGGCTTCTCAGTACCAGGCCCGTCGCCGGCTTCGGGCCGAACGAGGTGGACTTGCGCGGCATCGTGACACCCTCTCGGGCGAGATCCCGTACGACCTCTTCCCGTACCGGATACATCAACACCGCCGTACCGCCGTGGAGTTCGGCCTGCGTCACGGCCGCCTCCGTGTCGTGGATGTACGCGATGTGTTCCGGGGCGTCCGGAATCCGCCAGATATCGTCCAGGAGCGTCGAGTGCAGGACCGTCGCGTCGAGCGTGCGCCAGGCCTCGGGGCGGTCGGCGCGCACCGTGCGGGACAGCAGTACCGGGTCCGGGCGGTCGACGAGGTGGAAGGCGCCGTCGCCCGCGAGGAGGAAGGCGTTCCCCCCGGCGGCCGCGTCCGCGAGGGCCTCCAGCGCCTGCGGGAGCGGGACTTCCAGGTGCTGGACACGGAAGGATCCGGTCAGCGCGGTGAGCGCCTCGGAGACCGGGAGGCGGTGCAGCAGGCGGTGGATGGCGCGGACCCGCAGCGGGTAGCGGACCGTGTCGATCAGCAGGACGAGGCCGTAGTTCCACGGGCCGGTCGAGGAGTGTTCGGCGCGCAGCCGCAGATACGTCGCCCAGCGGTGGTGGCCGTCGGCGATCAGGGCCTGACGGTCGGACAGGTCGGCGCGGATCTCGGCCAGATCGGCGGGGTCCGTCACCGACCACAGGCGGTGGCTGAAGCCGTCCTCCGTGGTGGTGGCCAGCAGCGGGGAGCGCAGGACGGTGCGTTCGATGACGGCGGTCGCGCCGGTCGCGCTGCCCATGCTGCGGTAGGTGAGGAGCAGTGGTTCCAGGTTGGCGGCGGTGGTACGCATCAGGGCCGCGCGGTCCGCGACGATGTCCGGCATCACGTCCTCGTGGGGGAGGACGACGCCTTCGGACGGTTCGGACAGGGCGAGCGCGCCGATGACGCCGCGCTGCAGGATGTCGCCCTGGCGCTGCTCGTACACATACAGCGCCGGCTCGGGGTCCGCGGCCAGGATGCCGTCCGCCAGCCAGCGGGTGAGAGTCTCGGCGGCCTGCTGGTGACGGGCGTGCGCGGTGGTCGCCTGCGGGAGGATCAGCCGGACGATGTTGTGGGGGTCCGCCGACTCGAGGTGGAGCAGTCCGTCGGGCCTGACGACGACGTCGTACGGCGGCGAGGTCACGGCGGCGAGGCTACCGACCCGCTCGGGGACATAGCGCAGTCCACGGAACGGGATCAAGCGCAGACCGTCATTGGCCGCGGGACCTTCGGTGTTCATTTGTGCATCGTATGTGGGTCCGCGGATGAGCGATGATCGTGGGGGAGTGGCACCTAGTGAGGAGCGAAAGCGAATGAGCCAGCAGAGCAGGAACCGGCCGAGCGGAAGCGCGACGGCGCTGAGCGAGGCTTACGACACGGCACTGCTCGACCTGGACGGCGTGGTGTACGCGGGTGGTGAAGCGATCGCGTACGCCGTGGAATCGCTGCTGACGGCGCGGGAGCGGGGAATGCACCTCGCGTATGTGACGAACAACGCGCTTCGGCCGCCCGAGGCCGTGGCCGCGCACATCACCGAGCTGGGTGTACCGACCAATGCGTCGGACGTCATCACCTCGGCGCAGGCAGTCGCCCGGTTGATCTCCGACCAGGTGCCGGCCGGGTCCCGGGTGCTCGTGATCGGCGGCGATGGACTACGGATCGCGCTGCGTGAACGGGGCCTTGAGCCGGTGGATTTCGCGGACGACGATCCGGCGGCGGTGGTGCAGGGGTACGGCGGTCCTGATCTGGCGTGGGGGCGGTTCGCGGAGGCGTGTTACGCGATCGCCCGGGGTGTGCCGTGGTTCGCGTCCAACACCGACCTGACGATTCCCAGCGCGCGAGGGATTGTGCCCGGCAACGGTGCGGCCGTCGAGGTCGTACGGATCGCGACGGGCGCGGAGCCGCAGGTGGCGGGGAAGCCGCTGCCGCCGATGCACAAGGAGACAATCCTGCGGACGGGCGCGCGCAAGCCGCTGGTGGTCGGGGACCGGCTGGACACGGACATCGAGGGCGCGTTCAACGGGGGCGTGGACTCGCTGCTCGTACTGACCGGGGTGACCGACGGCGCGCGGTTGCTGGCCGCGCGGCCTGAGCACCGGCCGACCTATGTGGACGCCGATCTGCGCGGGATGCTGACCGGGCAGCCCGAAGTGGCCGAGGCGGACGGCGGGTTCACGTGCGGCGGGTGGACCGCGTCCGTACGCGACGAGGAGCTGGAGCTCGACGGCGAGGGTGAGCCGCTGGACGGGCTGCGGGCGCTGTGCGCGGCGGCGTGGACGCAGGCCGGAGACGGCGCGTGCACCCTGGACGCGGGCAAGGCGTTGTCCCGGCTGGGGTTGTAGGCCGCGTCAGGGCAGGCTTGATCGGTAGCAGGGTAGGCTAACCTAACCTCGTGTTGGTCGACAGTCCCCCCGAAAAGAGCGCGGAGCCGATATCCGCAGCCGCGTCCCACAAGCGCCACGCGATGCGCGCCACCGGGCTGCTGGTGTCCCTCGGCCTCCTGCTGCTGATCTGTGTCGCAAGCATCGCCGTCGGTGCCAAGTCGATTCCGCTCTCCGACGTGTGGCACGGCCTGTTCCACAACTCGGGCGCCGGCAATGACGTGATCGTCCACGATGTGCGCGTGCCACGGACCCTGCTCGGTCTGATCGTCGGCGCGGCTCTCGGCCTCGCGGGGGCAGTGATGCAGGCGCTGACGCGCAACCCGCTGGCCGAACCCGGACTGCTCGGCGTGAACGCGGGAGCGTCGGCCGCCGTCGTCTCCGCTGTCAGCTTCCTCGGCGTCACATCGCTCACCGGCTATGTGTGGTTCGCGTTCCTCGGCGCGGCCGCGGCCTCCGTTCTCGTGTACGTCCTCGGCGGCAGCCGCGGCGCCACTCCGGTACGGCTCGCGCTCGCCGGGACCGCGGCGACTGCCGCGCTCTACGGCTACATCAACGCCGTACAGCTGATCGACGCCGCCGCCCTTGAACGGCTGCGGTTCTGGACGGTCGGCTCGCTGGCCTCGGCCGACATGGAGACCATCGGCAAGGTCGCACCGTTCATCGGCGTCGGGGTGGTGCTCGCGCTGCTGCTCGCGCGGCCGCTCAACGCCATGGAGATGGGCGACGACACCGCCCGCGCGCTCGGCGCGCATCTGAACCGCACGCGCGCACTCGCCATGCTCACCGTCACGCTGCTGTGCGGGGCGACGACCGCCGCCTGCGGGCCGATCGTCTTCATCGGGCTGATGATCCCGCACCTCGTGCGCACCATCACCGGACCCGACATGCGGTGGATCCTGCCGTACGCAACCGTCCTGTCGCCCGTCCTGCTGCTGGGCGCCGACGTCGTCGGCCGGGTCGTCACACGCCCTTCCGAGCTGCAGGTCGGCGTCGTCACCGCACTGATCGGCGGGCCCGTCTTCATCCATCTCGTACGCCGCAAGAGGATGGCCCAGCTGTGAAGGCCGTGCTGTGTCTTCCCGGGGGACAACCCCCGGACCCCGGCAGGACAGACAGCTCCGACGAACTGTCCGGAACGTCATGTGAGGGAAATCCCAGTGAAAGCGATACGCACCCCCGGCGGACTCTCCGTACGGGTCGATCCGAGGACGGCCGCCGTCGTCCTGCTGCTCGCCGCGGCCGTCGCGGGTGCCGGAGTCGTACTGATCGGCAGTGGCGACTTCCCGATCTCGCCCGGCGAGGTCATCGCCACGCTCCTCGGGAACGGCACGCCGGCGCAGGAGTTCATCGTCCAGGACCTGCGGCTGCCGCGGGTGCTCGTCGGACTGCTCGTCGGCGCCTCGCTCGCCCTCAGCGGCGCGATCTTCCAGTCCATCTCCCGCAATCCGCTGGGCAGCCCGGATGTGATCGGCTTCGGGCAGGGCGCGACCGTCGGCGTGCTGAGCGTGATCGTGCTCTTCGACGGCGGGGCGGTCGCGGTGGCGGGGGGCGCGGTCGTCGGCGGAGTGGTGACCGGCGTCGCGGTCTACCTGCTGGCGTGGAAGCGCGGCGTGTACGGCTATCGGCTGGTCCTCGTCGGCATCGGCATCGCCGCCATGCTCACCGCCGCCAACCACTATCTGCTGACCAAGGCCAGCCTGGTCGACGCCACCCGGGCGACGCTGTGGATGACCGGCTCGCTCGACGGCCGCGACTGGGCCCAGGTCTGGCCGCTGCTCGGGATGTGCGCCGCACTGGTCCCGCTTGTGTTCATGTACGGGCGGCCGCTGCGGATGCTGGAGATGGGCGACGACGCGGCGTACGCGCTGGGCGTGCCGGTCGAGCGCACCCGCGTGGTGCTGATGGGCTCGGGCGTCGTGCTCATCGCGGTCGCAACAGCGGCCGCCGGGCCGATCGCCTTCGTCGCGCTGAGCGCGCCCCAGCTCGCCCGCCGGCTGACCCGCTCGCCCGGGCCGAACCTCGCCGCGGCCGGGGTGATGGGCGCCGCGCTGCTGCTGATCGCCGACTGGGTGGCCACCACCGCCTTCGGCGAGCGCCGGCTGCCGGTCGGTGTGATGACCGGAGTGCTGGGCGGCTGCTATCTGCTCTGGCTGCTGGTCACCGAACGCAAGGCGGGACGCATATGAACCCCGTGAACCCCCGATCCAGGAGTACGAACCCCTATGCAGCGCCTCACCGCGGAATCGGTCACCCTCGCCTACGACCGGCGTGTCATCGCCGAGAACCTCTCGGTGGAGATCCCCGACAACTCCTTCACGGTGATCGTCGGGCCGAACGCCTGCGGAAAGTCGACTCTGCTGCGCGCCCTGTCCCGGATGCTCAAGCCGACCCAGGGCCGGGTTCTGCTCGACGGGCAGGTCATCCACTCGCTGGCCGCGAAGAAGGTCGCCAAGACGCTGGGCCTGCTGCCGCAGTCGTCGATCGCGCCGGACGGGATCACGGTCGCCGACCTGGTCGCGCGCGGCCGCTATCCGCACCAGGGACTGCTGCGCCAGTGGTCGCCCGAGGACGAGCGGATTGTCGAGGAGTCGATGGGCGCGACCGGAGTCGGCGAACTGGCAGAGCGCTATGTCGATGAATTGTCCGGCGGGCAGCGGCAGCGCGTATGGATCGCGATGGCGCTCGCCCAGCAGACCCCGCTGCTGCTGCTCGACGAGCCCACGACGTTCCTCGACATCCAGCACCAGCTCGAAGTGCTCGACCTGTGCGCGGAGCTGCACGAGACGCAGGGGCGGACGCTCGTCGCCGTACTGCACGACCTGAACCAGGCCGCCCGTTACGCCACGCACCTCATCGCCCTGCGCGACGGGCAGGTCGTCGCCGAGGGCGCGCCCGCGGATGTGGTCACTGCCGAGCTGGTGGAGCAGGTCTTCGGGGTGAAGAGCCAGGTCATCGACGACCCGGAGTCCGGGACGCCGCTGGTGGTGCCGGCGGCCCGGAGGCGTACCGCTACAGCAGTGTCCGCAGGCGCAGCAGATCGCGGAAGCCGGCCTCGAGCCTGACCCGGCCCGAGGCCCAGGCCTTCGCGAAGTTCAGCTCGCCGTTGACCATCGCCACCAGGTCGTCGCCATTCATCGCCAGGCGGATCTCCGCCCTGTCGCGCGGCGGACCCGGGAAGGTGTCGGCCACCGCGATCCGGCCGTCGTCCAGACGGCCGGTGAAGGTGATGTCGAGATCCTTGATGTGGCAGCTGAGGGATCGGTCGAGCGCGGCCGCGCCACGCACGTCGCCGTCCGCCTGTGCCAGGTTGTCCGAGAGTTTGTCGAGTGCGGTGCGGCACTCTTCCATTGTCGCCATCGTGATCGACCGTACCTCAGGGCTTCGCGATAGCGTCTGGGCATGAGCGACTCGATGTCGGGCCCGGAGATCCAGGCGCAGGGGATCCAGGAGGCGCCACGGAGCCCCGCGCCCGGGAGGCCCGTGCCTGCGGCCGCCTCCGGGAGCCTCGCGCCGGCGGTGGCCGCCGCCCAGGCGTACGAACCCGCCGCGCCCGCGCCCCTCGGCGTGCAGCGCGTACCCACCGGTGATGCCGGCGTGGACGCCCAGCTGGAGCGACTGGCCGACGCCGACCACCTCCCGGCGGACGGACACCTCGAGGTGTACGAGGATGTACACAGGGGGCTGCGTGACGCGCTGAACGCGCTCGACGCACGCCCCCAGCCGTCACCCTCGTACAACCACAGGAGCTGAACCGAACGTGGCAGGAGTGGCCCGCCGCCGCCTCGACGCCGAGCTGGTACGCCGCAACCTCGCACGCTCGCGGGAGCACGCGAGCCAGCTGATCGCCGCGGGGCGGGTGACCGTCGGTGGCAACACCGCGACGAAGTCCGCCACCCAGGTCGAGACCAGCGCGGCCGTCGTCGTCGCCGCGGACGACAGCGACCCCGAGTACGTCTCGCGCGGCGGCCACAAGCTTGCCGGAGCGCTGGAGGCTTTCGTACCGCTCGGTCTGAAGATCGAGGGACGGCGGGCGCTGGACGCGGGCGCGTCGACCGGCGGCTTCACGGATGTACTGCTGCGGGCGGGCGCCGGTCATGTGGTGGCGGTCGATGTCGGTTACGGACAACTCGCCTGGTCTCTGCAGACCGATGAACGCGTCACCGTCAAGGACCGTACGAATGTGCGCGAGTTGACGGTGGAGGCGATCGATGGAGAGTTGGTGGACGTCGTGGTCGGGGACCTTTCCTTCATTCCGCTCGCCCTGGTGCTGCCCGCCCTCGTGCGCTGCGCGGCTCCCGACGCGGACCTGGTGCTGATGGTCAAGCCGCAGTTCGAGGTGGGCAAGGAGCGGCTTGGCAGCGGCGGGGTCGTACGCAGCCCCGAGCTGCGGGCGGACGCGGTGCGAGCCGTGGCGCGCAAGGCGGCGGAGCTGGGACTCGGTGTGCTGGGCGTCACCGCCAGTCCGCTGCCGGGCCCCTCCGGCAATGTTGAGTATTTTTTGTGGCTCCGGGCCGGAGCGCCCGAGCTTGATCCGGCGGAAGTCGACCGTGCAGTGGCGGAGGGACCTCGTTGACAACGACACCAGAAGCGGAAGCGACACCAGCGCGCACCGTTTTCCTGCTCGCACACACCGGGCGGCCCGCGGCGATCCGCAGTGCCGAACTCGTCGTACAGGGGCTGCTGCGCTGCGGTCTGCGCGTACGCGTCCTTGAAGCGGAGGCGGCCGACCTGCCGCTGCCGCCGTCCGTTGAGACGGTCCGCGAGGCGACCCCTGGCGTACTCGATGGCTGCGAGCTGCTGGTCGTGCTCGGCGGCGACGGGACGCTGCTACGCGGCGCCGAGTTCGCCCGGGCCTCCGGGGTGCCGATGCTCGGCGTCAACCTCGGGCGCGTCGGCTTCCTCGCCGAGGCTGAGCGCGACGACCTCGACAAGGTCGTCGACCGGGTCGTCACGCGCGCCTACGAGGTCGAGGAGCGCATGACCATCGATGTCCACGTGCACAGCAACGGCGACATCGTGCACCGGGACTGGGCGCTGAACGAGGCGGCCGTGCAGAAGGTCTCGCCCGACCGGATGCTGGAGGTCGTCCTCGAGATCGACGGGCGGCCGGTGACCGCCTTTGGCTGCGACGGCATCGTGTGCGCGACGCCGACCGGCTCGACGGCATACGCCTTCTCGGCCGGCGGGCCGGTGGTGTGGCCGGAGGTGGAGGCGCTGCTGATGGTGCCGATCAGCGCGCACGCCCTGTTCGCCAAGCCGCTGGTGACCTCGCCGACCTCGGTGCTCGCGGTGGAGGTGCAGCCCCACACGCCGCACGGGGTGCTGTGGTGCGACGGGCGCAGGACCGTCGAGCTGCCTCCGGGGGCCCGGGTGGTGGTGCGGCGCGGGGCCGTTCCCGTACGTCTCGCACGGCTGCACCACGCGTCGTTCACGGACCGTCTGGTGGCCAAGTTCGCGCTGCCGGTCTCGGGTTGGCGCGGCGCGCCGAACTAGGCTCTGCGTCGTGCTGAGGGGCCGGAGGCCATTCCCACATGCGTGATTGTCCCCGCGTGTGTGGGGAGCCCTACGGTCCGCGATCGGCCTGCCGGAGACCCCGGAGTGACGGCCTGCCTGGTGCCTCAGCACCCGTTTCCGCTCGTACCGCGTCGGGGGGCGATGTCGCGTCGGACGGGGGAAACCTCGTATGGTCAGGTCCGTGTTGGAGGAGATGCGGATACGGTCGCTCGGTGTCATCGACGACGCGGTCGTCGAGCTGTCGCCCGGTTTCACCGCGGTGACCGGTGAGACGGGCGCGGGCAAGACCATGGTCGTCACCAGCCTCGGGCTCCTGCTCGGCGGGCGCGCCGACCCCGCCCTGGTGCGGATCGGCGCGAAGTCGGCGGTGGTGGAGGGGCGGATCAGCGTGTCCGCCGACGGTCCCGCGGCCGTACGGGCCGAGGAGGCCGGGGCCGAACTCGACGACGGCACCCTGCTGATCAGCAGGACCGTCTCCGCGGAGGGGCGCTCGCGGGCCCACATCGGCGGGCGGTCCGTGCCGGTCGGCATGCTGTCCGAGCTGGCCGACGAACTCGTCGCCGTCCACGGCCAGACCGACCAGCAGGGGCTGCTGCGGCCCGCGCGGCAGCGGGAGGCGCTCGACCGGTACGCGGGCGGCGCGGTCACCGGGCCGCACGCCAAGTACGCGGCGGCGTACCGGCGGCTGCGCGCCGTCTGCGCCGAGCTGGACGAACTGACCACGCGCGCCCGCGAGCGCGCCCAGGAAGCCGATCTGCTCCGCTTCGGGCTGAACGAGATCGCGGGCGTCGAGCCGCGGGCGGGCGAGGACGTCGAACTCGCCGCCGAAGCCGAGCGGCTGGGCCACGCGGAGGCGCTCGCGTCCGCCGCGTCCGTCGCGCACGCCGCGCTCGCGGGCAACCCCGAGGACCCGGAGGGCGTCGACGCGACGACGCTCGTCGCGGGCGCGGGGCGGGCGCTCGACGCCGTGCGCTCCCACGACCCGGCGCTGGCCGCGCTCGCCGACCGGATGGGCGAGATCTCCATCCTGCTCGGCGATGTGGCTGGAGAGCTCGCCGGGTACGCCGACAATCTGGACGCCGATCCGCTGCGGCTGGCCGCGGTGGAGGAACGGCGGGCGGCTCTTACGCAGCTGACCCGCAAGTACGGCGAGGATGTCGCCACCGTACTGGCCTGGTCCGAGGAGAGCGCCGAACGCCTCACCGAGCTGGACGGCGACGACGAGCGAATCGATGAGCTGACGGCGGAGCGGGACGCGCTGCGGGGCGAACTGTCGGGTCTGGCCCAGGCGTTGACCGACGCGCGTACGGAGGCGGCGGCGCGGTTCGCCGACGCCGTCACCGCGGAACTGGCCTCGCTCGCCATGCCGCACGCGCGCGTGTCGTTCGACATCCGCCAGACGGAGGACCCCGAGGGCGTGGAGGTCGGCGGCCGCCCGGTGGCGTACGGGCCGTCCGGCGTCGACGACGTCGAACTGCTGCTGGCCCCGCACCCCGGCGCGCCGCCGCGGCCGATCGCCAAGGGGGCATCCGGCGGTGAGCTCTCGCGCGTGATGCTCGCGGTCGAGGTCGTCTTCGCGGGGACGGACCCGGTGCCCACGTACCTCTTCGACGAGGTCGACGCGGGCGTGGGCGGCAAGGCGGCCGTCGAGATCGGCCGGCGGCTCGCGAAGCTCGCGAAGTCGGCGCAGGTGGTGGTCGTGACGCATCTGCCGCAGGTGGCGGCGTTCGCCGACCGTCAGCTGCTGGTCGAGAAGACCAACGACGGCTCGGTGACGCGAAGCGGCGTGACGGTCCTGGAGGGCGAGGACAGGGTGCGCGAGCTGTCGAGGATGCTGGCGGGCCAGGAGGACTCCCAGACCGCGCGGGCGCACGCGGAGGAACTGCTGGCGACGGCCAGGGCGGACGGGTAGCCCGGGCGGAGATGCTGGGGCCAGGGCGGACGGGTAGCCGGCCGGTGGCCCGTTCTGGAAGTATCCTGAAGATCTTGAAATCGCGCCCCGCTTGCCCCAGTTCATGACTCGCCGTGCACGCGCGGACGGTACGGCGGCGGGAGACCGCGCTAAGGCTGGTGGACCCGGCGCAGACCTCGCGGCGACCGCGTGGCGCGGGGCA
>NZ_JBSFMS010000174.1:0-11703 GCF_053599675.1 Streptomyces sp. NPDC000880
TGCACGGACGGCTGGTTGTCCTCGGCCGTCGTGAAGATCTCGGACCGCTTGGTCGGGATCGTGGTGTTGCGCTCGATGAGCTTGGTCATGATGCCGCCCTTGGTCTCGATACCGAGGGACAGCGGGGTCACGTCGAGGAGCAGGACGTCCTTGACCTCACCCTTGAGCACACCGGCCTGCAGAGCGGCCCCGATGGCGACGACCTCGTCCGGGTTGACGCCCTTGTGCGGGTCCTTGCCGGTCAGCTCCTTGACCAGCTCCGTCACCGCGGGCATCCGGGTGGAACCGCCCACCAGGATCACATGGTCGACGGCGGAGACCTTGATGCCGGCGTCCTTGATGGCGTTGTGGAACGGACCCCTGCAGCGCTCGAGCAGATCGGCGGTCAGCTGCTCGAACTGGGCGCGCGTGAGCTTCTCGTCCAGGTGCAGCGGGCCCTCGGCCGAGGCCGTGACGTAGGGCAGGTTGATCGTCGTCTCGGTGGACGAGGACAGCTCGATCTTGGCCCGCTCGGCGGTCTCGCGCAGCCGCTGCAGCGCCATCTTGTCCTTCGACAGGTCCACGCCGTAGCCGTTCTTGAACTGCTTGACCAGGTGGTCCACGATCCGCTGGTCCCAGTCGTCACCGCCCAGATGCGTGTCACCGTTGGTGGACTTCACCTCCACCAGGCCCTCGCCGATCTCCAGCAGCGACACGTCGAAGGTGCCGCCACCGAGGTCGAACACGAGGATGGTCTGGTCCTGCTCCTTGTCCAGGCCATAGGCCAGTGCGGCGGACGTCGGCTCGTTGATGATCCGCAGCACCTTCAGGCCCGCGATCTCCCCCGCCTCCTTCGTCGCCGTGCGCTGGGAGTCGTTGAAGTATGCCGGGACGGTGATCACGGCGTCCGTCACGTCCTCGCCGAGATACGCCTCGGCGTCGCGCTTGAGCTTCTGCAGCACCCGCGCGGAGATCTCCTGTGCGGTGTACCGCTTGCCGTCGACGCTGCCCGACTCCGGGAAACGCCACTGCGCATCCCCGATGAGGCGCTTGACGGACCGCGCGGTGAGTTCCACGTTCGTCACGGCCTGCCGCTTGGCGATCTCGCCGACCAGCACCTCCCCGTTCTTGGCGAAGGCGACCACCGAGGGGGTGGTCCTGGCGCCCTCCGTGTTGGCGATGACGGTCGGCTCACCGCCCTCCAGCACGCACACCACCGAGTTCGTCGTCCCCAAGTCGATACCTACTGCGCGTGCCATCTCCGACTCCTTCCCAGGCACTGACCAGCGCCTTCACCCCCATCGTGCTGGTGCTTCCTGCATAAAACCTGAGTAGGTTGCTGTCAAGCCCAGGGAGGTAATGGGAGCCGGGCGCGCACGCCATTGGAGCGGAGGAGGCGGGATGAGCGGCGATCTGACCCCGTCCGGCTACGACCCGCAGATGTCGGTGGCGCGGGCCATACTCGTGCTGCGGCGCCGCCCGGGCACCGCAGCACGAGGGGAGCGAAATGGCTGAGGTGCTGGTTTTCCACCATGGGCACGGGCTGACCGTCGGCGTCCGGCAGTTCGCCGAGCAGCTGCGACGGGCCGGACACACCGTCCACGTCCCGGACCTGTTCGAGGGGCAGGTATTCGACAGCCTCGGGGAGGGCATGGGTTACGCCGAGGACGCCGGGTTCGGCACGGTCATCGCGCGCGGAACCGCCGCCGCCGAGGGGCTGCCTGCGGAACTCGTCTACCTCGGGTTCTCGCTCGGCGTCCTGCCGGCGCAGAAGCTGGCCCAGACCCGCCCCGGCGCAAAGGGTGCGCTGCTGCTGGAGGCATGCGTCCCGGTCGCGGAGTTCGGCGGCGCCTGGCCCCACGATGTCCCGGTCCAGGTCCACGGCATGGACGCGGATCCGTTCTTCGCCAGGGAGGGCGATGTGGACGCAGCCCGGGCGCTCGTCGCGACGGTGGCGGATGCCGAACTGTTCCTCTACCCCGGCGACAGGCACCTGTTCACCGACAGCAGCCTGCCGTCGCACGACGAACACGCCGCAACGCAGGCTACCGATCGAGTGCTGGACTTCCTCGACCGCATCAAATAGCCCGGCATTTCGGCGAGGACTACCAAGGCCAAAGGCAGCCCGCTCCAACCTCCACTTCCAAGACTGGCGTGTCGCCGACCTCGAAGCCCGCGTCCCCGACCCGGGAACAGCGACGTGGTCCTGCCTCGCTGACCACCTCACGGCCCGTCCACCGTCCCGGTGGACGGGCCGGCCCATGAGACCACCCGGACGAGCTACAACAACGACCCCGACACGCCGTCACGGACATGTAGTCCTCGTCGCCTGGACGAGGCTGCCGGACGACAGCAGCCCGCGCCCGGTCGATCCGGTCACCGGCCCGCACGTCCACGACCCGGCCCCGGCCGCCGGCCAGCCGCACGAAGTAGTCGGGCGCGTGCCGGCGCCGCCGCTTGCCGTCGTGCCAGTGCAGCCAGAACGGCTGCGAGGCGATCCCGACCACTTCTGGCTCGCGGTCCAGCAGGATCAGCCGGTCCCGCTCCAGCCAGGACTCGTAGCCCACGTGGCCGCCCACCGTCGTCGAGTAGTACAAACCGGCGAAGCTCTCACCGCCCTTGGCCCAGCGGAACTCCCGGACCGGATCGGCTGTCTCGAACCGACGGTTCCAGCCCTGTCCCAACGGCAGCCGATGACGCTGCCCGGACTCGACAAAGCCCAACTCGAAGGCCGACACGACGGCATCGCCGTACGCCAGCGCGGCAACAGCCACCGTCTCCCCACTCCACGAGACCCACCGGTCAAGATCAAGTGGCAGAAACCAACTGGCCGTTCCCAAACCTGTATGTGTGGCAGCGCCGGATTGGCGGTGACTTACCGCAACACGCTGGTGGACGGGAGGTCGCGGGTAGCCCCGGCCCGGCCTCCGGCGCGCACTGCACCCCGCCGTCACGGGCGAACGGCTCCAGTGGATGGCGTGAAGCGATGGGGTGATAATTCAAGTGATAACCGTTTCGGTTTCGGTTCGGTTGGGAGGCCGCGTATGCGGATGTCCTCGGCTCGCGGCCCGGCTTTCCTTATCGGTGTCGCCCTGGCGTTGACCTGCGGCTGCGGAAGCTCCGTGAAGGCCGACTCTGTCGACAACTCGCGGGCCGCGGCCCCGGTGTCTGTCATCCCGGTGGTCGCCTCGACCAACGTGTACGGGGACATCGTCGAGCAGATCGGCGCTGACAAGGTCAAGGTCGTCTCGATCATCAGCGACCCGGCGCAGGACCCCCACTCCTACGAGGCCAGTACGCGGAACCAGCTGGAGCTGTCCAGGGCGAAGGTCGTCGTCGAGAACGGCGGTGGCTACGACGACTTCATGGGCAGGATGCTCCGCAGCGCGAAGAACTCGTCGGCGAATGTCATCAACGCCGTGGAGGTCTCGGGAAAGGCCCCGGCAGCGGGCGGGGAATTCAACGAGCACGTCTGGTACGACTTCCCCACCATGGGAAAGCTGGCCGACCGGATCGCGGCCGCCCTGGCCAGGGCGGCCCCGGCAGACGCCGACGCCTTCGGCCAGAACGCCAAGACGTTCAAGGAGAGGCTGACGTCCCTCCAAGGCGCGGAAGAGCAGATCAAGGCGGACCACGCGGGCGCGGCGGTGGCGGTCACCGAGCCTGTCCCGCTCTATCTGATCGAGTCGAGCTGGCTACGCAACAGTACGCCCGCGGACTTCAGCGAAGCCGTCGAGGAGGGTGACGACGTCTCCGCGAGGAGCCTGCAGCAGACGCTTGAGCTGTTCACCGGTAAGCGGGTCGAGGCACTGGTGTACAACGAGCAGACCTCCAGCCCTCAGACTCAGAAGGTCAAGCAGGCCGCCGAGGCCAGCGGGATCCCGGTCGTCCCCGTAACGGAGACGCTTCCCCAGGGCGAGGACTACATCAGCTGGATGAAGGCCAACGTCGACGCACTCAAGAGCGCCTTGGGCACCTAATGGACCGCACGGAGGCCAAGGCCGGCGCACCACTCTCCCACCCCGGCGATGCCGCTCGCGGGGGCGCAACCCGTGGCGAACCGGTGATCAGTCTGCGGGACGCCGCACTGGCTTATGGCGACCGTGTGCTGTGGTCCGGACTCGACCTCGATGTGCGGCCCGGGGAGTTCCTCGCGGTGCTGGGCCCGAACGGATCGGGCAAGACCAGCCTGCTGCGAGTGCTCCTGGGCCGGCAGCAGCTCACCGAGGGCTCGCTGACGGTCCTCGGCCGGGCTCCCCGGCGCGGCAGCAGACACATCGGCTACGTACCGCAAGCGAAGTCTCTGCCCGCACACACGATGCTGCGGGCCCGTGACCTGGTGCAGCTCGGTCTGGACGGGCATCGCTGGGGGCCCTCGCTCGCCCCCCGTGCGATCCGCCGCCGCGTGGACGACATCCTGGCATCGGTCGGAGCGACGCTCTATGCGGATGTGCCCGTCGGCAGGCTCTCCGGCGGCGAGCAGCAGCGCGTCCGCATCGCGCAGGCGCTCGCCACCGACCCGCGGATCCTGCTCTGCGACGAGCCGTTGCTCTCCCTCGACCTACAGCACCAGCGCACGGTCACCACGCTGGTGGACCGGCGGCGCCGCTGTGCCGACACGGCCGTCGTCTTCGTGACGCACGAGATCAACCCCGTCCTGGGTCTGGTGGACCGGGTCCTGTATCTGGCCCCGGGCGGATTCCGGATCGGGCCGCCGGACGAGGTGATGACCTCGTCCAGCCTGTCGCAGCTGTACGGGACGCAGGTCGATGTCGTCCGTATCAGGGGTCGCATCGTCGTCGTCGGGGCACCCGACGACGCCACTGTGCACAACCATGCGGACGGGCCGAACGGGGGCGGACGGTCGTGATCGGACGCCGGCCCCTTGCCGACGGCGGGGACGACACCGGTGTCTGGCATCAGATCTTCAATTTCGACAACTACGGCGAGCTGCTCGGCCTGGTCCATAACTCCCTTCTGGCGGGGGTTCTCCTGGGCCTGGTCGGCGGCCTGGTCGGGGTATTCGTGATCATGCGCGATCTGCCGTTCGCCGTGCACGGGATCAGTGAACTGTCCTTCGCCGGCGCCTCAGCGGCGCTGCTGCTGGGGCTGAACATCGTGGCCGGGTCCATCGCCGGTTCCCTGCTCGCGGCAGGAGCCATCGGTGTACTGGGCGTCCGCGCCCGCGACCGCAACTCCATCATCGGCATCATCATGCCGTTCGGACTCGGACTGGGCGTGCTCTTCCTGTCCCTCTACAAGGGACGAGCGGCGAACAAGTTCGGCATTCTGACCGGCCAGATCATTGCCGTCGACACCCCGCAGATGTCGTGGCTGGTCGGCACGTCCGTAGTGGTGCTCATCGCTCTCGCGATCATCTGGAAGCCGCTGACCTTCGCCAGCGTCGATCCGGAGGTGGCCGAGGCTCGGGGCGTTCCCGTACGCGCGCTGTCCCTGGCATTCATGCTGGTCCTCGGCCTCGCGGTCGCCCTTTGCGTACAGATCGTCGGAGCGTTGCTGGTGCTCGCGCTCCTCGTCACCCCGGCGGCCGCCGCCGCGCGGATCACGGCCTCTCCCGTGCTGCTGCCCGTACTGAGCGTCGTCTTTGCGCTTGTCTCGATGGAGGGAGGGATTCTGCTCGCGCTCGGAAGCACCATCCCCATCAGCCCCTACGTCACGACCATCTCGTTCGTGATCTACCTCGTCTGCCGCCTGGCGAGCACGCGGCCGGCCGACCGAGCCTCCCCGGCCCTGCTTTCCCCGCCGGCCCCACCGGAACAGTCCTCCGCGCGAGTCTGACAGCCCGTTCGCCTCCCGCCTCGGTTCGAAGGGGCGCGCCGTACGGGCGCACACTCGAGCTCGTTCGGTGCAGACGGACGGAGCCCTTCATGCATCCCGTCGCTCTCGCTGGTGCCGCAGCCGGCCGTCTCGCTCACTACGCAGTCTCCGGGGTGGTAGGCGGCCTGATTATCCGAGGGGTCTCCAAGCGCCTTCCCGAGGCCAAACCGGCCGCCCGCAAAGCGCTCGTCGGTGGCATCGCGAACGGCATCGTCGGCGGCCGCTGGCTCGCCTCGGCCGCCGAGGAAGCCCGGCTCAAGGCAGGAGACATGCTCGCGGAGGCCCGGACCACACTCGGCGAGGAAGTACCGCCGCCCTCCGCGGTCAGCGTCGAGAACCACGATCACGGACACGAGCACTGATCATGGCCGGCGTGGTCGTGTGCTCCGTGGCCGCAGGCCGGGCCCGGCTGACCGTTCCCTGGGTACGGGCACGCCCCGGCAGCGCCGGACTGGTCGACGAGCGGCTGACCGGCATCGCCGGGTTCCGTGCACTGCGGATCTTCCCGCGCACTGGCAGCGTCGTGATCTGGGTGGCGCCGGACCGCCTGGACGTCGAGCGTCTGGTCGCCGCGCTCGAAGAAGCCCCGCCACCGTCCGCGCCCGCCAAGGCCACCCGGTCCGCCCCCGACTCCTCCACCGGCGAGGTCGCACGGCTCGTGGTCGGCGGCGCGGTCCTCGCCCTCGTGGCACTGCGCCGCCTGCTGCGCCGGCCACGGATGACCTTCGGATCCTCAGGCTTCCTAGGTGCGATCACCCTCTTCACCGGACTGCCCTTCTTCCGCGGCGCGCTGCGCTCGCTCCGCAGCCGTAGCTCTCCGGGGACGGACACCCTGGTCATGGTCGCCGACGCGCTCGGCATCACCGAAGTGCACGCGCATGCCCTTCCGGAGGGCAAGCTCCAGTTGATCCGGGACCTGCAGGCTGAGGGACACACGGTGGCGATGGTCGGCGACGGCACCAACGACGCCCCGGCACTCGCCCTCGCCGACGTCGGGATCAGCATGGGAGAGCACTCCTCGCACGTGGCCCTGGAGACCGCCGACATCGCCCTCGCGGGCAATGACCTGCGACAGGTCGCAGCTGTCGTCGAACTCAGCCGTCACACCCTGCGGGTCGTTCGGCAGAACTACGGCCTCGCCATCGGCGTCAACCTGCTCGGCCTGCTCGCCGGCGCCGGGGGATCCATGAACCCCGTCCTCGCCGCACTGCCGCACAACACCAGCAGCATCGCGGTCGTCGGAAACTCGGCCCGGCTCGTCAACCACACCCCGCACCTGCCCCGGACGACGGACGAGGTGCTCACGGCGGCTCCCATGGAGGACCGACGAGTGCGTTAGTACCTGCCTGTACGGACACGACTCCGCGCCGGGAGCAGGCGGGGGTCCCGAGAGCCTCGGGCCGTGCCCGGACGCCGGGGTCGACCTGCTCGGCAAGGTCTGTGCCCGTGGCTGGGCTGGCCCAGGCTGCGGCGTTGCGAAGGTGGGATTCGACGGTCAACTGGGCGCTCCAGCAGGGGCGCGTACGCGACGGGAAGGCGGGCACGGGCCTCGGGGTGACCTCGGTGGACATGTCCCAGCGCCTGCTCCCCCTGCCCGCATTGGTGCGTGAGGCCCTGAAGGGGTTCCGCGCCACGCAGGCGGCCGAGAAGCTGGCGGCGGGGGAGGCGTACAGCGGCAGCGGGTACGTGATCGTGGATGAACTCGGCGCCGCGCTGAATGGTCGGCAGTTGCGCGTGAGGGCGTACAAGATCATGGACAAGAACGGCTTTCGCAGGGTCCGCTTGTACGATGCACGCGCGTCGTGCTTGACGTACCTCGCGAACAGTGGTGTCCCGGATCACATCCTGGCCCGGTGGGTGGGGCACACCAGTGTGAAGACGACCAAGAAGTGGTACGTGAAGCCGGACGTGGAGGATCTACGTCCGGCGGCGGAAGCCTGGGGAGGTTTGGCGAGCGTCGCGACCCCCTCCAGTGAGAAATTGTGAGATGTGGGAGCGTGAGCAGGTGAGTGACACGAACGCCGAAACCCTGCAATACCGCTTTGACGGGCCAGAAGACGCCCCGGTCCTGATCCTGGGACCGTCCCTCGGTACTACATGGCACATGTGGGACCGGCAGATCGCCGATCTGTCCCGCCGGTGGCGGGTGTTCCGCTTCGACCTGCCGGGCCACGGCGGTGCCCCCGCCCACCCCGCCACCGCCGTCGCCGAACTCGCCGACCGGCTGCTCGCCACCCTCGACGAGCTGGGCATCCAGCGCTTCGGCTACGCGGGCTGCTCCATCGGCGGCGCGATCGGCGTCGACCTCGCGCTGCGCCATCCGCACCGGGTGGCCTCCCTCGCGCTGGTCGCCGCCTCGCCCCGGTTCGGGACCGCCGACGAGTTTCGCCAGCGCGGCGTGATCGTCCGTACCAACGGCCTGGACCCGATGGCCCGCAGCGCACCCGAGCGCTGGTTCACACACGGTTTCGCCGCCGCCCAGCCCGCGATTGTCGAGTGGGCCGTCCAGATGGTCCGCACTACCGACCCCGGCTGCTACGTCGCCGCCTGCGAGGCGCTCGCGGCCTTCGACGTACGCGGTGAACTCGGCCTGGTCGGCGTCCCCACCCTCGTCCTGGTCGGCTCCGAGGACCAGGTCACCGGGCCCGCCGAGGCCCGCACCCTGGTCGCCGGGATCCCGGACGCCCGGCTCGCGCTGGTGCCTGGCGCCTCCCATCTCGCGCCGGTCGAGCAGCCCGCCGCCGTCACCGACCTTCTCGTACGCCACTTCTCCACGGCCTGGAACGACACGCTCTCGGCCATCGCGGCCCCGCCGGTCGCGCCCGCGCTCTCCGCCCCGGTGGCGCCTGTCGCGGAGAGCGCGTCCGGCTCGCCCACGCAGCCCGAAGCAGTGCAGTCGGGCCGCCCCGATCCGTACGTCGCGGGCATGAGAGTCCGTCGTGAGGTCCTCGGCGACGCGCACGTGGACCGGGCGACGACCGCCGCGGACGAGTTCACGGGCGACTTCCAGGAGCTGATCACCCGCTACGCCTGGGGCGAGGTCTGGACCCGCGAGGGCCTGGACAGACGCACCCGCAGCGTGGTGACGCTGACCGCGCTGGTCGCGGGCGGACATCTGGACGAGTTGGCCTTCCACACCCGGGCCGCCCTGCGCAATGGCCTGACCCCCGCCGAGATCAGGGAAGTCCTGATCCACGCGGCCGTGTACTGCGGCGTCCCGGCGGCGAACTCCGCCTTCAGGGTCGCCCACGCCGTCATCCAGGAGGAGACCACTCCCGAGCCGTAGCAGGATGGGGGCATGAGGCTCACGAAGAAGACGCATGCCTGCATCCGGCTGGAGAAGGACGGGCAGACGCTCGTCATCGATCCCGGAACCTTCAGCGAGGAGGACGCCGCCGTCGGCGCGGACGTCATCCTCGTCACGCACGAGCATCTCGACCACTTCAACGAGGACCGGCTGCGCGCCGCCCTCGAAGCCAACCCGGCCGCCGGGATCTGGACGCTGCGGAGCGTCGCCGAGAAGATCTCGGCGGCCTTCCCGGGCCGCGTCCACACGGTCGGCCATGGCGACACCTTCACCGCCGCCGGTTTCGACGTCCAGGTCCACGGCGAGCTGCACGCGGTGATCCACCCGGACATCCCGCGGATTACCAACGTCGGCTATCTGGTGGACGGTTCGGTCTTCCACCCGGGCGACGCCCTCACCGTCCCCGACCACCCGGTCGAGACGCTGCTGCTCCCCGTTCAGGCCCCGTGGAACAAGATCTCCGAGGTCATCGACTACGTACGCGAGGTGAAGCCGCAGCGCGCCTTCGACATTCACGACGCCCTGCTCACCGATCTCGCGCGGCCGATCTACGACAGCCAGATCGGCTCGCTCGGCGGCGCCGAGCACGGCCGGCTGGCTCCGGGCGAGACGGCGGACCTGTGACTGCCGCCCCCTTGACTGTCAGACCCCACGGCTAGGCTGTCGCACATGCGCATCGCGACCTGGAACGTCAACTCGATCACCGCTCGGCTGCCCCGGCTGCTGGCCTGGCTGGAGAGCACCGGCACGGACGTGCTGTGCATCCAGGAGACGAAGTGCACCGAGGAGCAGTTCCCCTCCGACGAGCTGCGCGAGCTCGGTTACGAATCAGCGGTCCACGCCTCCGGCAGGTGGAACGGCGTGGCGCTGGTCTCCCGGGTCGGACTTGACGACGTCGTCAGGGGTCTGCCCGGCGGTCCGGACTACGAGGGGCAGCAGGAGCCGCGGGCGATCGCGGCGACCTGCGGCCCGGTCCGCGTCTGGTCGGTCTATGTGCCCAACGGCCGTGAGGTCGCCCATGATCACTACGCCTACAAGCTGCGCTGGCTGGAGGCGCTGCAGGCCGCGGTGGCCGAGGACGCGTCCGGGAGCCGTCCCTTCGCTGTCCTCGGCGACTTCAACATCGCGCCCACCGACGACGATGTATGGGACCCGTCGTTCTTCGAGGGGATGACCCATGTCACCCCGCCCGAGCGTGCGGCGCTGGAGGCCCTGCGCAAGGCCGGGCTCGCCGACGTGGTGCCGCGCCCCCTGAAGTACGAGCACCCGTTCACCTACTGGGACTACCGCCAAATGTGCTTCCCCAAGAACCGCGGCATGCGCATCGACCTGGTCTACGGCAACGAACCCTTCGCCCATGCGGTCAAGGACAGCTATGTCGACCGCGAGGAGCGCAAGGGCAAGGGCGCCTCGGATCACGCCCCAGTTGTTGTCGATCTGGACATCTGATGTGTGTTGACGCGCGCCCTGTGGTGCGTACGGCCGCAGGGATGCGAGGCTGAGCGGTATGAACATCCCTTTCTTGGACAACTGGCTCAAGCGGAACGGCGCTGAGCAGGAGGAGAACGATCGCTCCGTCGAGTACGACCCGGAGCGCGCGGCCGCCGTCGCCGAGCTGCTCTCCGAGTGCGAGCTGCTGCGTGTCCGAGCGGGGCAGGCGGGGCTCGAACTGGACGACTCCCCGGCCTCTTTGACCGCGCTCGACCAGCTGCCGCCGCGCTGGCGCGACGACCCGGAGGAACTGCCCTGGCTGGGCAATGACGCGGGCCTCTACCTCGGCACCGTGATCGTCCGTACGGTGCAGGGCGCGGCCTGGCACATCTGGCCGGGCGGCCATCCCGTAGTGCGGCTCGCCTCAGGGCGCGAGATCGGCGTGGTGGAGGCCGGCCTCGAGTGGGCGGTCAATGGAGCGCCCCAGTTGTCCCAGGTCTACGCGGAAGCCGCCGAGGCCTGACCTGCTAAATCGCTATTAATACGGCTTATGCCCTATTTATGCGTGTCGAGTGTGAAGTCCCTTGTCCGGCTGGATAGTTTGCGCTGACCCCGACACAGCTGAGAGTGGGTAGGGCAGCGTATGGCCGTCGATCCGTTGATCGAGCTGCGTGACGTCAACAAGTACTTCGGACAGTTGCACGTCCTCCAGAACATCGACCTCACGGTCGGCCGCGGAGAAGTGGTGGTGGTCATCGGCCCGTCGGGCTCCGGGAAATCCACGCTCTGCCGGGCGATCAACCGCCTGGAGACGATCGAATCGGGCTCCATCATCATCGACGGCCAGCCGCTCCCCGAAGAGGGCAAGGCGCTCGCCAGACTCCGTGCCGACGTCGGCATGGTCTTCCAGTCCTTCAATCTCTTCGCGCACAAGACCGTCCTGGCCAATGTTTCGCTCGGGCAGATCAAGGTCCGCGGGCGCAAGAAGGACGAGGCGGAGAAGCGCTCGCGCCGACTCCTCGAACGCGTCGGCCTCGCCGACCAGGCCGAGAAGTATCCGGCCCAGCTCTCCGGCGGCCAGCAGCAGCGCGTGGCCATCGCCCGTGGTCCTGATCATCCCCGTGCCGTACTCGGAGGCGATGGTCAGC
>NZ_JBSFMS010000175.1:0-11362 GCF_053599675.1 Streptomyces sp. NPDC000880
TCGCCGTCGGGGCGCTCTGGCTCTGACAGGAGTTCGCAGGACGATGCGGGCGGCCCCCCGGGTCCCTGAACGCCGAGGCGCGCATAGAATGACTGAATGATCTTCATTGTTGTCAAGTTTCCAGTGAAACCCGAGTACGCCGACGAGTGGCCGGACCGCGTCGCCGACTTCACCGCTGCCACCAGGTCCGAGCCGGGCAACATGTGGTTCGAGTGGTCCCGCAGCATCGAGGACCCCACGACCTACGTGGTGGTCGAGGCGTTCCAGGACGGCGCGGCCGCGGCGCACGTGAACTCCGACCACTTCCGCGCGGGGCTGGAGACCATGCGTCCCCTGCTCCGTCACACACCCGAGATCGTGAGCACCACGATCGAAGGCGCGGACGGCTGGAGCGCGATGGGCGAGCTCAAGATCGCCGAGTGATCGCGACCGGTCACGGCCTGCGTCGGTGGGAGTCTTCACGTTCCGCTCGGTGAAGGCCTGAGGAGGCGACGCATGGTTTCGGTCAGCCTCCCCGCTCGGCCGGCGGTCCCGGCTCGGCCGGCGGCCCGGCTCGTTCAGCACCTCGCTCCGTTCAACGGTCCTCGGCCCGTTCCACGGAGGGAAGTTCGCACGCACCGCCCGCCCACCGCCCAGCGGTGGGCGGGCGGCGTCGTGTCCTGGGGCACACCCTGCCAGACCAGCCAAGTGCCGCCGATCTCGAACAGGGCGGCGACGAGGAACAGGGCCCATCAACAGGAACGGCGGTAGCACACCGCCACCGGGGACGGCGTGCGACTTCACCCCGCGTGTGCTGCGCTTGATGGAGTGGACGACCCGTGGCATTACCCGGGCCCGGCCCTTGGCGGGCCTTTCCCCACAGGCGGTCTCCGCGCAGGAGCGGAGACGGGCTGTGAGAAGGAGGAGTCATGTCCGACACGGCGAAAGCGGCCCGGCACCGGAGCGGCCTGCGGAACGCTCGCTATGGCGAGATCCTTCTCATCTCGCCGGGCGAGGACGGTCATCTCAAGGCAGCCGTCTATAACACCTTCGGTCTCAACGACTGTCCGCCGGAGCGGTGGAACGCGCTCGACCCCCGTGCGCTGGCGGAGCAGTTCCAGGTGCCGATGGTGTTCCTGAACGGACCCCGCTTCTGGACGATCGACAAGGTCACGGCGTTCGAGTGGGGGGACACCGCGATGTTCGACGGCCTGGAGGCCCGCTGCGTGGCCGAACTCCGCATTCCCGCGGAGATCGACCTCACCGGGGCAACGGCCAAGAAGTACTACGTCGATTCCACGGTGAAACGGGACACCGAGTACATCCTGTCCAGCGGCAAACCGGTGCACGCGCTGCTCGCCCCGGGCGACCGCACATACGTCCTACAGGCGTACTCCCACACCGTGGACGACAGTCAGACGATGGACTCCCTGGCCACGCTCGGCCAACGGCTGCGACTCCCGCAAGGCTGGCAGTATCGGGTCCACACCCCGGAAGACGACCTTGTCGTGCGGACGGTCGCGGGAGATGCCCACGTCGTGCAGGACGAACTGGAGAACACCTACATGCTCCTCGCCCACTGAGCTGTTGGCCCGGCGGCGGGGGCTGCGATCCGTGATATCGGCACGTGTCCCGAGCATTCCGTCAATGCTCACGCTCGTGAGCGTCATCGAGGAGCCGGACTCGTCCTCGCATCCGGCCGCCGAGCGCCGCCGCGGTGCTTCCACCTGAGGCCAGCTCTCCTTGACCCACCCGGTGACCGGGTCCTCGTAGTGTTCTTCGGCCCGTCGGCGGGGGTGTCGACCGGATCGTCGGGGGAAGAAGTGCACCGCGAAGCCGCCGTGCTCGTAGATGCAAGCCCAGGGCGGGACGTTGCGACCGTGGCCCGACCGATATCACCCCGACAGGGGCCGGCCGGCGCCCGCCAGCTCGTTGAGAGGGCCGTCGGTCAGCGTGGCGCGCTCGTCGATCGCCACCGGCAGCCGAGCCATGGTGGAGGGCTCGATGAGACCCGCCTGCCCCAGGACCGATGCCTGGTCCCAGTAGATGTGCTCGCTCGCGATCAGGATGCCGTCGAACGACACGACCGCTATGACCGCGATGCTTATCGCCCTCCCCGTCGGGGCCACGCCGGGGAGGATCCAGGGGACTTCAATGTCATGGGTGAACGAGGCCAGCATCTCCTCGACGATGCGGTCGTCGCCGGTGGTGCGGGTCAGGGTCGCAAGCGTGAAGTCCCGTGGATTGCGGCCTATGAACCAGCGGCGGTAGAAGTCGCGCACGGGCCCCCTGCCGCGGGCGCCCATGGCAGTGGGTACATGGAGCACCGCTGGTGCGTCCGTCATGGTCTCCATCGTCGCGTCGACGTCGAGTGTGTCGAACTCGCTGCTGGTGTGGAGCTCCCACACGCGCTCCAGCTGCGAGCGGACGGGGTCGGTCGTCATGGAAGTGCCTCCTCGGGCTTCCATCCCCAAGCGGTGATCAGTCCGGGTGAGAGTTCGGCGCATCCGGGCGAGTCGAGCGAACGGATGGCCGCGTCGATCGTCGCTTCGTCGACCAGCCCGGTGTCCACGATGGTCACCCTCGCCCTGTCCCAAGTTTCCGTCCAGAAGCGGCTGATGGGGCTGCCGGGCAGCAGGGCAGGCACATGGATCTCGGCCGCGACGGAGGTGAGACCGGCGTCTCGCAGCAGTCGTGGATACTGCGGCACCCAGGCGACGTCGGTGCCTATGGTGTTTCGCAGCCCTTGCCACATCGCTCGCATGACCTCGGTGTACGGGGTGCTGGGGGCGCCTGCCGTCGTCAGGTCGACGGCGTCGCCGAGGACCAGCACACCTCCCGGGGCCACCAGCTCGCAGAGCTTGGTGATCATGCGCCGGTAGGAGGGCAGATGCATGAGGACGAACCGTGCGTGGACCAGGCGGAACCGGCCCGGGTCGAAGTCCGGTGCGCTGATGTCGGCCTCCAGTACCCGGAGCCCGGCAGTGGGGGACGCCGTGAGGAAGCGTACGTCGCGGTCGACCGCGAGCACGGAAGCGACCCCGGCCCGGCTCAGTAGCTTTCTTGCGACTGTGCCGGTGCCCGCGCCCACGTCCAGGCAGTGCCAGCCCGGGCCGACTCCCAGCTCTCTCAGCCGGGCCAGCGTGGTGGCGTCATAGGTGAGCCCGCCAAGGTCGATGCGCTCGGCCTCGCCGCTCTGCTCGGGCCTGAATACCGTTTCTCCGTACCGCCTTCGGGACGGAAACTGAGTATCTTCATGGTGGGGTGGAGGCATGTACGCGTCACCGCCTTGCCTTGGGGCGTCGCGCGAACAGGGTGCTGCCGGGCCGGGGGGAGAGAGCAACCGCCGTCTCGTACTCCTTCATTATGAGCGTTAAGACCGTTCTCTTCCTGTCACGCCCGTGCGCCCACGGGCGGACGACCACATGTGGGGTGCTCGGGCCCCTCACCCGCAGCCAGCCGGTCGAGCATCTTTCCGACCTCGGAGAGCGGCAGATACGCGGTCGGGACCTTCGCCAGCCCCGCCCCGCCCGCCCGCTGGGCTGGATCTGCTGCACTCCCGCGGCGGTGTTGAGGACGACCGGGTAGAACACGCCGATGGCGACCATGACGATCTTCGACATTTCGCCCAGTGTCGGCACGTCAGGCGCTCAAGGAATCGGTCTCGTTGGCGGTGCTCGACGACGGCATGTCGGTGTTCGTGGCCCGGGCCGAAGCCGAGCGCGTCGTCTCCGCGGGCGTACGCATCGGCGTCCGGCTGCCCCCATACAGCTCTGCAACGGGCAGGGTCCTGCTCGCGGCACTGCCGGACGAGGAGCTGGACGCATACCTGGCCGACTGCCGCCCCGAGGCCCGGACGGAGAAGTCACTCGTCGACGTCGAGGAGATCAGACGGCACATCGAGCCGGCCCGGACGGAGGACGTCGCCGTCACGGACGAGGAGTTGGAGCTCGGCATGCGCTCGACGGCCACCCCGGTGAAGGACGCACAGGGCAACACACGGGCGGCACTCAGCGTCAGCGCGTTCACGGCCCGCATCCCGATGGAGGACATACGCGAACAGTTCCTGCCCGCCCTCAGGGAGCACGCGGAGAGGATCGGCCGCATGCTGTGACGCCGGGCCGTCAGGCCGCAGCACCCTGGACGTGGTGCGCACCGCGGGGGAACTGACCGAGACTCTGGTGCCCGGTTTCGCCGACTTCGCCGCCGTCGACCTGTTCCCCGACGTCTTCCGGGGCGACTCGGCATCGGCGGCCTGCCCTTCGAGGCCACCGAGCTGGAGCTGCCCACCGGCAGCATCCTGGCCCTGTTCACCGACGGGCTGATCGAGTCCCGCGACCGCGACATCGACCAGAGCCTCACCGCACTCTGCCAGGCCCTGGAACAGCCCGTGCCCTCCCTGGAAGCCGCCTGCGACGCCGTCACCACCGCCCTGCTCGACGGCCGCGCGACGGACGACGTCGCGCTGCTGCTCGCCCGCACCCGGACCCTCTCGCCCGAGCAGGTCGCCACATGGGGATCCCCGCCGATCCCGCCATGGTCGAACACGCCCGGAAGGACGCCCTCCAGCAGCTCAATACCTGGGGCTCACCGAAGTGGGCTTCGTCACCGAGCTGGTGGTCAGCGAGCTGGTCACCAACGCCATCCGGCACGGCGCCCCGCCGGTACAGCTGCGCCTGATCCGCGACCGCACCCTGATCTGCGAAGTGTCGGACGGCAGCAGCACCGCGCCCAACATGCGCCGCGCCCGGGGACTGGACGAGGGTGGCCGTGGTCTGCTGCTGGTCGCCCAGCTCACCCAGGACTGGGGCACCCGCCAGACCACTACCGGCAAGACCATCTGGTGCGAGCAGCCGCTGCCCGCCGCATGACCCCGGCCCGCCGGAGGCGGCAGGCGTTGGCCCCGTCCGGTCAGCGGCCGGATGGCGGCGCCGTCCGGTCCGGGCACGGTTGTGGCGGCCGATGCCCAGATCTGCGGTCGCTCAGCACCGGCACGGACGGAAGCGCTCAGTGGTACGTGACAGCGGGGCGGGCCGGTACGGCCCGCCCCGCTGTTCTGGTCCCCTGCCCCGCAGGCTACTTGGCGCGGCCGGCCGGGCGGGAGCCGCCTCGGGTGTGCGACCGGGGACCGGCCGTCACGGGGCCGGTGGCGGAGCGGGCGCACCCGCGGGGGGCGCGATCTTCGCGAAGGCAGCCTGGCCAGAGGCGGCCGGAACCCCGTCCGTCTCGGTTCCCGCCACAGCCTCCCGCGGCATCAGGGCGTCGCGTGCGGCGCCCGGGTCCCAGCCCGTCTCGACCACGCGCTTCTGTACGAGGATGGCGGCGCCCAGGACCGCGAAGCCGATCAGCAGGATGATCACGAGACCGGCGCCGTCCCCGACCTTGCCTGCGTTGCCGATCAGCGCGCCGAACCAGCCGAAGTCGGCGTCTCCGAAGGTGGTGTTCTGGTCGCCGAACGCGCCGAGCACCTTGAGCAGCAGGGCCGGCAGGAAGGTGATGAGCACGCCGTTGAGGAAAGCCCCCACGACCGCGCCGCGCCGGCCGCCGGTCGAGTTGCCGTAGACGCCGGCCGCACCGCCGGTGAAGAAGTGCGGGACAAGGCCCGGCAGCACCAGGGCGAGGCCGAAGGCGGGGTTGAAGACCCAGGTGAGCAGGCCCAGGCTGATCAGGCCGCCGGTGAAACTGGAGATGAAGCCGATCAGTACGGCGTTCTGCGCGTACGGGAAGACGATCGGCGCGTCCAGCGCGGGCAGGGCGCCCGGCACGACCTTCTTGGCGATGCCCTGGAAGGCGGGGACCAGCTCGCCCAGGATCGTACGGACACCGAAGAGGATCACGGCGACTGCGATGCCGAACTGCAGGCCCTGCATCACCGACTGCATCAGGTAGTTGCCGACATCGGTGGCCGCACCGCCGCCCGTGCCGGTCGCAAACGCCTTGGATGCCGTCTCCTGGCCCGCCTTGGCGAGGAAGAGCAGCGCCATGACCAGGTAGATCAACAGCATGGACAGGGCGGTGGCCACCATCGAGTCGCGCAGGAAGCGCAGGCCCTCGGGAAGCTTCATTTCCTCGGTGCTGCGGCTGCGCTTGCCGACCACCTGGCCGGCCGCGCCGGCGACGATGTAACCGGCGGTACCGAAGTGCCCGATGGCGACGGTGTTGTTTCCTGTGACGCGCTTCGTCCATGGATGCGCGAAGGCCGGCATCGCGACCAGCATTATGCCGAGCAGCACGCCGCCCACCGCCACCACGACGAAGGTCGACTGGCCGACGTTCGCCAAAACCATGGTCAACAGCGTTGCCATGAACAGCATGTGATGGCCAGTCAGGAATACATAGCGGAGTGGCGTGAATCGGGCCAGCAGGAGGCCGATCACAAAGCCCAGGATCATCAGCCAGGCGACACGCGCGCCGAATTGGGCCTGGGCAATGCCCACGATGGCCTCATTCGTCGGGATGACGCCGTGCGCACCCGTCGCGCCCTGAATCATTGTTCCCAGCGGGGCAAGGGAATTGGTCACCAACCCCGCGCCGGCGCCGATCAGGAGAAAACCGAGTGTCGCCTTGATGGCGCCACCTATTATCTGCCCGACGGTTTTCTTCATTGCGACAAGACCGATGGCAGTGATGATGCCGATCAGATATGCGGGTTCGCTCAAGATCTCGTTCACGAAAAACTTTGCGGGGGATACAAGCCAGCCCATGTTCTTCTTCGTTTCCCGTCGTCAGACGTCGTAAGTGTCCCGGAGCGCCGCGTCCACCTCGGCGGTGCTGGTGAAGTCCTGGATGACCTTCACGGGCCGTCCCACCTCTCCCAGGGTCTTCGCGATCTCGCGGGAAGTGAGAAGGGCCACGGCCTCGGACGCCTTGCCCTTGGCGGAGATGGTGTCGGTCGCCTCCACGGTGACGAACTTCGACCAGCCCCAGCGGTCCAGGACCTGCTCCAGGGTGTTCTTGAGGAACAGGCTGGTGCCCACGCCGTTGCCGCACACGGTGAGGATCTTGTGCATGGAGGACTCACCTGCCGCCCGCTTCTCCGGTGCGGTGTCCCCGGCCGCCGCGGGAGAGGGGCTCGGCTTGTCGTCGCCGGTGAGAATGGCGTGCAGACCCTGCGGGGTGGGGGCCGCGGCCAGGGCGGCCGCTGTGCCGGGGTCACCCAGGAGTCGCGCCAGGCCCGCCATCGCCGACGTGTGCGCACCGGAGTCCTTGGCCGCGAGAGCGACGACCAGTTCAACCGGGTCGTTGGACTCGTGCCCGAAACCCACGGGCTCCGCCAGTCGCACCCAGGACATGCCGGTCCTGAGTACCGCGGGGGAAGGGCGGGAGTGGGCGAACGCCAAGCCGGGGGCTATGACGATGTAGGGACCGTTCTCCTCGACGTTGGCGATCATCTCGGCGGTGTAGTCATCGGTGGTGGCGCCCGTTTCCACCATGAGACCGCCGGCGATTCTGATCGCCTCGCGCCAGTCGGCCGCCCGGACGTCGAGTCGCACGGCTTCGACGGGGAGCAGGTCTATTAGTTGTGCCATGAACAAAATCCTTACACACGTCTCGGCCGGTCTCGGAACCAGGGCGATTGCAAGGTCTGATGACACTGGGTCAGTACTGGTCCGGCTCCTCGACGACTACGAGCGCACCCACTTCACCCACGACGCAAGCAGCGTGGCCGTCTCAGACGCCACCCTGAACCTGATCGCCTCCTGGTACCCGGGCCCACTGGGGCGGGTCATGCGCGCCGCGACGGTCTGCCTCATGGACGACCCGCTGCTGAAGGCATTTGGCTACCGGGCCCCGAACCCGCTGTTGCGAGCGGCGGTACGAGCCGGGATGCGGCTACGCGGCCGGGCCGTACGGCTGCTGCCACCGCGCCACGAGCCCTTCTTCGCCCGCCGGTCGCCCACTGTGCGCGGCTACAAGAACGGCTACCGGCTCGCGGAACTCGGCACGTTCGCGCCGGGCACCTGCCCCGTACCGCACGAGGCCCGCGAGGCCCGCGAGGCCGACCGCGCCCAGCGCGACAACTCGGCACGCCCCTCGTTCGAGAGTGCGATCTCGACTGCCATTTCCGGCGCATCACACTAGGCGGATTCCAAGGGCAGGTAGGAATCGGTCATCTCCAGGAGTGCTTGCAGGGGAGCGCTCGTCCGCCGGGTGGCGGAGACCGCGAGCGACAGCGTCCACGTGAGGTCGGTGTTCCGGATGCGCAGCACACGGATCCCGTCGGTGTCCGGCGTAACGGCGAACTCGGGAATGAACGCGATCCCCAGACCCTCGCGGACCAGGGCGGCCGTACTGCCGATGTCCGTCGCCTCCAGGGCGACCCAGCGTCTGAGTCCCGCCGCGGAGAATGCGGTGTCGACCAGGTCCCGGTTGCGGTACCCGACGGGGAAGTCGACGAACTGCTTGTCGGCCAGTTCCGGCAGCGACACCGTGTCGGAGGCCGCGAGCGGGTGCCCCGTGGGGACGATCAGCACCATGGGGAACGTCGCCAATGTGCGCGATGTGATGCCCGCGGGCACCGGACCGGTCAAGGCGACGAAGGCCAGGTCAATATGGCCGGCCAGGAGGCTCTGCACCAGACCGGCTGAACCGGACGGCGACACGACGAGACGGAGGGTGACCTTTGGATGCTCCGCATGAAAGCGGCCGAGCAGTCCCGGGAGGTCGATCACACGCATCGACGTCAGAGCGCCCAGGTTGATCGTGCCCTGCAGTTCGCCCCTGATTTGGCCCACGGCGTCGCGGGCGGCCTGCGCTGCGTCCAGGGTGGCCTGCGCGTGCGGCAGGAGCGCTCGCCCCGCGGCGGTGAGCGTAACCCCTTGGGACGACCGCTCGAAGAGCGCCGCACCCAGATCCTTCTCCAGCGTTCGGACGGCCGCAGAGACCGCCGACTGAACGACATGCAACCGCTGTGATGCGCGCGTGAAATTCAGCTCTTCCGCGACCGCGAGGAAGTACGTCAGGTGGCGCAGGTCCATGAGGAGAGTATCAACGCTGTTGATGCTATTCAGCAAAAAAGATCATTGGACATGCTTGCCGGTGCGGCCCTTCTAGTGGTTGAGGATTGAATCAAATGGGTGGGTGCCAGCTGGCGCCGCCCGCGGGAGAAAAGGGCGTCATGCCCACAGCGACCAGTGCCGTGCAGCGCGTTCACCCGCTGCCCGCGTGCAAACTCGGGACCCGGTCTCCGGCCGGCGGACCGGAGGCGGCGTGGCGGTCCTTCGTCGCCGGCACCCGGCTCCTCGCCGGCGAACTGGGCCGTGGTCTGCGCCGCGGCATAGAGATCCTTGCGCGCACAACCAACCCGAAGAGATCGCGGGGCCAACGCTTTGTAGAGGGCAGTCGAGCCGCCGACATGGCGGCCTCAGGACCCGAGGAGCAGCCGTGGCACCCTTTGAGATCGGGATCTTCTCGTTCGGTGAGCTGACGCCGGACCCCACGACCGGTAGGGCCCCTACCGCGGCGAGCCGCCTGCATGACTACATCGAGCAGGCCGCGGTGGCGGACGGCGTGGGGCTGGATGTGTTCGCGCTCGGTGAGCATCACCGTCGTGACTTCGCCGTGTCCGCCACGTCCGTGGTGCTCGGCGCCATGGCGCAGGCCACCCGCAACATCAGGTTGTCCAGCTCGGTGACGGTTCTCAGCTCCGAGGACCCGGTCCGCGTCTTCCAGCAGTACGCCACCTTGGACCTGATCTCCGACGGCCGGGCGGAGATCATCGCGGGCCGGGGATCGTACACCGAGTCGTTCCCTCTGTTCGGCTACGAACTGCAGGACTACGACGAGTTGTTCAGCGAGAAGCTCGATCTGCTCCTGGCCATCCGCGACAACGATTCCCTCACCTGGGAAGGCACGCACCGGCCCGGCCTGAAGGACGCCGAGATCCACCCGCGCCCCGAGCGTGAACTCCCGGTGTGGGTCGCGGTCGGCGGCACCCCCGGCTCCGTCGTCCGCGCCGCACGGCTCGGCCTGCCCCTTTCCCTGGCCATCATCGGCGGCGCTTACGGACGCTACGCACCCTTCGTGGAGCTGTACCGCGAGGCGGCCGAAACGGCAGGCCACGGCCGGAGTCTGCCGGTCAGCCTCAACTCACCCGGCTTCGTGGCCTCGACCAGCCAGGCAGCACGCGACATCGCCTATCCGTACTTCGACGCAGGGATGAAGGAGAACTTCCACCAGCGCGGCCACGGCTTCCACACACCGCGCCGCGCGTTCGACGCGCAGACCGGCCCGGCCGGGGCTCTGCTCGTCGGCAGCCCGCAGGAAATGATCGAGAAGATACTGCAACAGTACGAGGTATTCGGCCACCAGAGACTGCTCATCCAGCTCGGCTACGGAGCGGTGCCGCAGAAGGAGATGCTCGAGTCGATCGAACTGCTGGGCACCGAGGTGGCCCCCGTGGTCCGCAAGGAGATCGAGTCCCTGCAGAAGAAGAACGGCACGACGGTCGAGGGCGACGAGAAGCAGGCAACCGCCCGCAACACCGGCACCGAAGGGAACACGAAGTGAGCAGGGCACTCAAGGTCGTCAGCGTCTCCGGCAGCCTGCACGCCCCCTCGCGCACCATGGCGCTGGTCGAACAGATAGTGGAGATCCTGGCGGATCGCGTGGAACTCGACTGCCACCGCATCGATCTACACCGCCTGAGCCCGGGCCTGACCAACGCCCTGGCCCCCGACGAAGTCTCCGCGGAGGTCCGCGAGGAAATGCGGGCACTCGAGGAAGCAGATCTGATCATCGCCGCCAGCCCCGTGTTCCGTGCCTCCTACACCGGACTCTTCAAGCACTTCTTCGACATGATCGAGAACCAGTATGCGCTGGCCAACAAGCCTGTCCTCCTGGTGGCGACGGGCGGAAGCGACCGCCATGCGCTCGTCCTGGAGCACCAGTTCCGGCCGCTGTTCGGGTTCTTCCAGGCCCTTACACTTCCGGTCGGCATTTATGCTTCCGCCGGCGACTTCGACGGCCAGGTGCTCGTCAACCCGGAGGTGTATGCCCGCGTGGAAGTGGCCCTCGACGATGTCGCCGACCTGCTCCAGATGCGGGCGCAGACCGCGGCCGACGCCGACCGCAATGCCGCCGCCGAGCGGGTTGATCGCGACCGGCTCGGGTGAGAACCTGGGGGACACCGCACGCCTCCGACGAGGACCGTGACCACGCCGCATCCGCCCGGTGAACCGTTCTCCGCGAGGCCGGGCACTGCCTTCTCGGCGTCCCGCGAGACAGCCCCGGCAGGACGGGGAGGCGTGAGGACGCGGCGTGGCGAGCCCGGCGGGAACCTTCCCGAGCGGTGGACGATCGGAGGTCGGGCGTGAAGGAGCAGGCGATGAACGAGACCGCGGTGGAACGGGCCAAGCGCATCATCCAGGGCAGAGCCGGTGGG